>NZ_JBALWD010000015.1:0-81318 GCF_036960985.1 Sneathiella sp.
CCGCGGTGACGCACAAGACGACGTGCTCATGGGGGATGCCGGAAACAATTATCTATCTGGACAAGATGGCAACGACATTCTGGATGGGGGAGACGGAAACGACGCCTTCGAAGGCGGGGACGGGTCGGATCTATTCGTCCTGAACGGTGGCAACAATACGATTGTCGATTTCGAAGCCGATTCAGACAGCATTGAAATTGACTATGAAGCCTACGGCATCTCGGACCGAACAGAATTGTCGTATAAAATCGAAGAAGGGGGCATTGGTTACCTTCGCGTCGCGAGTACGGGAGTTGTTATCGCGACCGTCCTGGGCCCCGATGCAAGTTCTTTCGATATGGATACGCATATTGTAAACAACGTCTTTGCCGATCCGGACGGATGGCAGGATTTTTCCGGTTCGCAATGGTCCGATAGCCTGAACACGATGTCTGCGAGCGGGCTTAATATTACGACCGGCACCGGGCAGGATGAAGTCTACTTCAACGGAGGCACGGATCACTTCGTTCTCGATCTGAATATTGGTGACGGTGATTATATCAACATTGAAGCGGACGCTTACGGCATTACCAGCTTAAATGATCTCAGCATCGAGCAATTTGGATCAAACAGGTTTGGCATACGACTTCCCGAAGGCGAGTTTTTAGCGATTGTTTTGATTGAGGGCGACACAGTCGACCTGAACGGTTTCATCGCCAGCCTTGCTTTGGATGGTGAGCGTTTCAATGTTCAGAACAATATTGCGCAAATGAACTTGGAAGAGGAGAATTTTGTTCCGGAACAAGCGGCTGAAGACCCATCGAGCTCAAAGGAAGACGACGATCCAAGTGAGGGTGAAATTGACCAAATGTTCGAACGGATTTTTAACTCCGGATTTCGGGAGAATGCCCCTTCAACGGATTACGACGAAGATTATGATCTTTACAAGGAACAGGATCGCCAGAATCGTCAGGAAGCAGAAGACTATGGGGTTGCGTATCAGGAAACTGAGAACAATCTCGATCTGGCATTCGCAGATCCTTTTTGAGGTGAATTGAGAGGAAGCCGTCTCGATGTACTCTGACACCGCCCTCTTTTCAGTAAGCTGAAAAGAGGGCGACACATCTCATGAAGAAAAGGCTGGGTGCCTTTGTTGAGGGTGAGGGCCCATTCCGCCGCATCCATCAGCTGACCAGCGATGTCATCCGCATCAAGGATAATAATATATCCAAGCTAATACCGGAAATTTCTAAGCATCCGCAGAAAAAGATACAATATCGGTACCATGCCGTCCTTTAATCCGACGTGATTCCTTTGAATCAAATTAACTGTAAATTTGATTTTAACTCCGTTAATGAGAACAAATGAAAAACAAACAAAAATTCTCTTTATTTTACAACAAGATAAAAAACTGTTGCCAATGAGAACAAAACATGTACATTGAGCGAGTTGCATCCGACAATGACCTATGAAATAAGGGGGTAGTAATGGTACAATCAGCTCTGAAACTCGTTGAAGCAGGTGGCATGGACAAGAAAAAAGCATTAGAAGCGGCGATGAGCCAGATTGATCGGGCCTTCGGTAAGGGATCGGTCATGAAACTGGGGCAGCAGGAAGCTCTGGACATTGAATCTGTTCCGACAGGATCCCTCGGATTGGATATTGGCCTTGGCATTGGCGGGTTACCAAAAGGCCGGGTTGTTGAAATTTACGGACCGGAAAGCTCCGGCAAAACCACGTTGGCTCTGCACGTGGTTGCCGAAGCGCAGAAAAATGGTGGAACCTGCGCCTTTATTGACGCCGAGCATGCGTTGGATCCAGTTTATGCCAAGAAGCTTGGTGTGGATGTGGATGAGCTGCTGATTTCCCAACCGGATACGGGTGAGCAATCTTTGGAAATTACCGATACTCTGGTGCGCTCCGGTGCCATTGATGTACTGGTGATCGACAGTGTAGCGGCGTTGGTACCGCAAGCGGAACTGGAAGGCGAAATGGGCGATACCCATGTGGGTCTTCAGGCCCGCCTTATGAGCCAGGCTTTGCGCAAATTGACCGGATCGATTTCCCGTTCCAACTGCATGGTGATTTTTATCAATCAGATCCGGATGAAAATCGGGGTAATGTTTGGCAGTCCGGAAACCACGTCTGGCGGAAATGCCCTCAAGTTTTACGCCTCTGTGCGGCTTGATATCCGGCGTATTGGTGCGATTAAGTTGAAAGACGATATCGTCGGCAATCAGACACGGGTCAAAGTCGTCAAAAACAAAGTGGCGCCGCCGTTCAAGGTAATCGAATTTGATATCATGTATGGTGAAGGTATTTCTAAAACCGGGGAAATTCTGGATCTCGGCGTGAAAGCGGAAATTGTGGAAAAATCCGGCTCCTGGTATTCCTATGACAGTATCCGCATTGGTCAGGGACGGGAACAGGCGAAAATCTTCCTCAAAGAGCATCCAGACATGGCTCAGGAAATCGAGACGAAAATTCTCGCCAATGCCGGTGTGATCTCCGATGCGATCCAGGGGACTCCGGAAGTGGATGACGCGGAAGAGCCTGCTGAATAACATGTGCTGACAGGAAATAGCGCGAAAATAAGCCAGTAGTTTTTCTACTGGCTTATTTTTTTGCGTAATGACCCAATATATATTTTGGGTTCAAAAAAAAGGCCGGTATAAAACCGGCCTTTCGTCTTTGAGATGAGCAGACGGATCAGGCCATCTGTTTTTGTAGATTTGAATCCAACGCATCCAGGAACTGGTTGGTGGTCAGCCAAGGCTGATCCGGTCCGACCAGCAACGCCAGATCCTTGGTCATGTCACCATTTTCGACGGTGGCCACACAAACGGTTTCCAGCTTGGTCGCGAAATCGAGAAGCGCATCATTGTTATCCAATTTTGCCCGGTGCATCAGGCCCCGCGTCCAGGCAAAGATGGAAGCAATTGGATTGGTCGAGGTTTCTTCACCGCGTTGATGCATACGATAATGCCGGGTTACGGTACCATGTGCCGCTTCCGCTTCGACAGTGTCCCCATCTGGTGTCATCAGAACAGATGTCATCAAGCCGAGGGAGCCAAAGCCCTGAGCGACCGTATCGGATTGCACATCGCCGTCATAGTTTTTGCAAGCCCAGACATACTTACCGGACCATTTCATGGCACAGGCAACCATATCATCAATCAGACGGTGTTCGTAAGTCAGGCCGCGTTTGTCGAATTCTGCTTTGAACTCGCTTTGGAAGACTTCTTCGAAAAGATCCTTGAAGCGACCGTCATAGGCTTTCAGAATGGTATTTTTCGTCGATAGGTAAACCGGCCAGTTTCTGTTCAAGCCGTAATTCATGCAGGCCCGGGCAAATCCGCGAATGGATTCATCTAGATTATACATGCCCATGGCAATACCGCTGCTTTTGAAATCGAAAATCTCGTATTCCTGAGACGCGCCGCCATCAGCGGGTTCGTATTTCATTGTCAATTTACCAGGGCCGGGGATAAGCATATCTGTTGCCCGGTATTGATCCCCAAAGGCGTGACGGCCGATGACGATGGGATCCGTCCATCCCGGGACGAGCCGCGGGACATTGGCACAAATAATGGGTTCGCGGAAAACCGTACCGCCCAGAATGTTCCGAATGGTGCCATTGGGCGACCGATACATTTTCTTCAGGTCGAATTCTTCAACCCGCTGCTCATCCGGTGTGATGGTCGCGCATTTGACGCCAACACCATATTTCAGAATGGCTTCTGCTGCATCGATTGTAATCTGATCATCGGTTTGATCTCGGAATTCCATTCCCAGATCGTAATATTTCAAATCGATATCCAAGTAAGGGAGGATAAGTTTGTTCTTAATGAAATCCCAGATAATCCGGGTCATTTCGTCGCCATCCAGTTCGACAACTGGATTTTGGACTTGAATCTTTGGCATATCGATTTCCTTCTTTGCCTATATGTTTTTCATTCTCGGCAGCAAAATAGCACCGCGGGCAACAGGTGCAAGCGGTACCGACAAAAAACTGTGGATTTATCCTAGAATTTTGACACATCCGCGTCGATTTGTGCCTCCGGAACGGCATTTAGGGCCGGAAGGATGTCCTCGAGCTTCTCAACCACCTGGAAATAGGTCCAAACTTCGGGCTGAACGAATCCTGCATCGATCATATGTTCGATTAATTTGAGGAAGGGATCCCAGTAGTTTTTGTAATTGACGAGGATTATGGGCTTGTCATGGAGCTTAAGCTGGCGCCAGGTGATCATCTCGAACGTTTCGTCCAGGGTTCCCAGCCCGCCAGGTAAAACCGCGAAGGCATCGGATAACTGAAACATCATTTCTTTACGAACATGCATGCTGTCAACGACATGCAGTTCTGTCAATTTCTCGTGACTAACCTCGATATCATGTAGATGCGCGGGAATAATCCCGATAACCTGACCCCCAGCGTCTAAAGTGGCATCGGCTGTAATTCCCATCAAACCGACATGGCCGCCGCCATAGACCAGTTTTATGTTGCTTTGGCCAAGCTGTTGGCCAAGCAAGCGTGCAGCTTCTTTATGGTCAGGATCCGTAGGCATCCTGGAACCACAATAAACACAGAGTGATGTAACCTTGATCATATTGGGGCCTGTAATAAGAAAGAGAATTAATGATTAGAAAAATGATTTTTATTATTTGCGGTTTAATGGCGTTGACGTCAAGTCCGGTTTTCGCCGGAGAGGCCGCAGTATTGGATGTCAATGTGTCCAAGGTGGAAGCGGACGTCTACCGTTTCAGCGTTACCGTTATGCATGACGATGAGGGATGGGAACATTATGCTGATAAATGGGACGTGTTGGATCTGCAGGGAAATATCCTGGGAACGCGGGTTTTAATGCATCCTCATGTGGGTGAACAACCCTTTACACGGTCGATGACTCTTTCAATTCCCATGCATGTGAAGGAAGTGAGAGTTAGGGCACATGACAAAATAGATGGGTATGGCGGCGAAGAAATAGTTGTCAAACTACCCTAGGTGATATTACGATATATTTAGAATAACTGGGCGCACGAAAATTTAAATGAAAATGACGAACAATCAGTTGAGGAGGGTTTTACAAATGAGCAATAGACTTACAAAGACTGTTTTTGGTGTAATTTTGGGAAGTGGCATTGTCCTGGGCATGGCCAGTGCACATTCCGAAACAACGGGAAATGCAGAAGCTGATTACCGAATTGGCGAAATGAAAAAGCTTGGCATGAATATGGGCGCTATAGGAAAAGTTGCAAAAGGTGAAGTGGCTTATTCCGATGCTTTAAACCAAAATGCCAAAGCTATTGCCCAGCTTTCGGCAAATATGAGTAAGTGGTTTCCTGCCGGATCCGGCGTTGAAAAATCCCGCTCAAAACCGGATATCTGGGATGAGTCCAACAAGGATAAGTTCGCCAAGGCGATCGAAGATTTGCAGGCCGCAAGCTTGCAGTTGATTGTTGCTGTTCAGTCAGGAGATCAAGCAAAAATTGGCGGCGCGCTCAAGGCGACAGGAGCAACTTGTGGTGGTTGCCATAAACCGTTCCGTAAGCCAAAAGAATAGAGCAAACGCATAAACGGAAATAAGAGTGATGGGCGCCGAAAATTCGAAACAGACTGTTGTCAGGGTCTTCGGCGCAGCTATAAGTGTGGCATTCTTCGGAATGCTGCATATTCCCTCGGCCACCGCAGATGATATGGTGGCGCGCGGGGAATATCTCACGGCAGCGGGGGGATGTTATGGTTGCCACACTATTCCCGGCGACGGCAACAAGCCCTATGCCGGCGGGCGGGCGTTAAAAACACCTTTTGGTGTTTTTTACAGCCCGAATATTACGCCAGATGGCGAAACGGGTATTGGTGGTTGGACAGACACCCAGTTTCTAACGGCCCTGAAGACAGGCATTAGCCCGTCTGGCCATCCTTATTTTCCCGTATTTCCGTACACCAGTTACACAAAAATTACAGACGAAGATGGTTTAGCAATAAAGGCTTACCTAGATAGTCTTCCTAAAGTTGTTCAAGAAGATAAAGGCCATGAAGTTTCCGCTCCTTTCTCCTGGCGGTGGTTACAATGGGGATGGCGGTTGCTGTTCTTCAACGAGGGCCCGTATGTTGCCCCGGAAGGAGCGTCGACCGAGGTGGCGCGCGGCGGATATCTTGTTGATGCCTTGACCCATTGCGGTGAATGTCATACGCCCCGAAACATGTTTGGTGGTGTCGACGCGTCGCTTTATTTGGCGGGAACGCCGAATGGCGGCGAAGGGGAATTTGTTCCAAATATCACCCCCGATAATGCAACCGGGATCGGCGAATGGTCGAAAGGTGATATTGTCAGTTTTATGAAAACCGGATTAAAGCCCGATTATGACGATGTTCAGGGGAGTATGGAGGAAGTTATCGAGCATAGCCTCTCGAAACTGACAGAAGAGGACCTTACAGCAATTGCCGATTATCTGAAGTCTATCAAACCTATAAAGAATGTAGTGAAACGCGCCTCGGCCTCCTAATTTTCCCTAGGCGTTGCGTGATGCGTCCGGGCAGGTCATAATGGCGGCACATTTAGTTTTGATAGCGAGGCTCTGGTGCGCGTATTTGGTATCCTGGCAATTTTACTGCTCATCGTGGCAGGTTTTTTTCTCTATTTACGGGGAGATGGTTTCTTTTCTTCTGATGAGGAAGGTGGTGTCGCCGAACAGACCACTGATTCTTCTGAAACATCGAAAACTGACGATGCCTCGCCCGATAGTTCCGGCAAATCAAGCACAGATAAAGACGTGACGGAAAGCAGCACAGCGGCTGCCGATGCGACGTCAACACCGAAGGTCGTCGATAAGAAACTGGATACGGCTGAAGATGAAGCGTCACAGAAGATGGCAGCTGCGCGTCCGAGTTTTGACGTCGTCAGGGTCGATCAAAACTGTGAAATACTGATCGCCGGTAGGGGCGTTCCGAATTCCATGGTGACAATTATTGTCGGCGGAAATGATACCGGCGAAGTCAAGACATCGGCACGCGGTGAATGGGTGTTTACGTCAACGAAAGCCCTGCCATCTGGCTCGCAAACCGTTAATCTCAAAGCGAAAAATCCGGACGGCGTAGAACTGGAATCTGGTAAATTGGTGGTGATGAACGTGCCCGATTGTACGGTTCCGATGACGGAACGAGCCCCGGCAATTGCAATGCTGGCTCCGAAAGACGGAGACGCAAAAGGTAATGGGCAGGTCAAATTGCTCCAGGTTCCGGCACCTGTCGGAGATCTCTCCAAGGCCAAGGGATTATCCCTGGGGTCTGTCAATTATGGAGATGCTGGAAATCTTGAACTTTCTGGTAAAGGTCTTCCCGGTAACACGATACAAGTATACGTCAATAACCGTGCGGTCGGTTCTGCAGTTGTTGATGCGGATGGCAATTGGTCAATGCGTCCCGATCAACCTGTCCCCGCGGGCACCTATAAGCTGAGGGTTGATCAGGTTGATCCGACGGGAACCGTTGTATCCCGCGTTGAGCTGCCGTTTCAAAGAGCGCCAGCAAGCGATGTTATCTTGGCGCAGGAAAACGGAAAACTGAGCGCCATTGTCCAACCGGGAAACAGTCTGTGGCGCATTGCCCGTCGTGTGTATGGGGAAGGGACCGAATATACGGTCATCTATCAGGCCAATCAGGAGCAGATTCGCGATCCGCATCTCATTTTTCCGGGTCAAATATTTAGCCTTCCACAAAAAGACTAACGCTTCTTGATCTTGAATCCAGGCGTCGGGTTCTTGTCGTTTGATATGTGGTCAAGGTCACACTTTATGCACCGGCCAAAGATATCGTTAAGAGATTAGGCGAAATTATCGTATTTTCTTTGGTCGGTAATTTTCTATGGAACCTGTATGAGCGATACCAAATTTGACAGCCACGCACATGATGCAAAACGCAGCCACTTCGGAACAATCCGCACCCTCGGAAATTATTTGTGGATTTCTGACCGGACAGATTTGAAAGTCAGGGTGGTTATTGCGGTTATTCTGCTTGTGATGGCGGAGGTTGCCTCAGTTTATTCGCCGTATCTTCTTAAATTTATTGTCGATGATATGACCGGGGATGTGAACCCGATCATTGTCATGCCGCTCGGCCTCATCGTGGCGTATGGCGTCGCTCGGGTCCTGACCCAGGCATTTGCAGAATTACGGGACGCTGTATTTGCTAAAGTTGGCCAGAATGCCATTCGGCAAGTTGGTCTTTCGACCTTCCGTCATCTGCATCGATTGTCTCTCAGATTCCACATGGATCGGCAGACCGGCGGGTTGAGCCGGGCTATCGAACGGGGAACGAAGGGCATTGATTTTCTGCTGCGCTTCATGCTGTTCAACATCATTCCGACATTGTTGAAAATAGTGTTTATCTGCGGGATCTTGCTCGTTGAATATGGCTGGCTCATCTCGCTTATCACCTTTTCGACTTTGGTTGGCTATATCTACTTCACTCTGGCCGTGACCGAATGGCGTCTGAAATTCCGGCGCACCATGAATGAGAAAGACAGTGAGGCGAATACCAAGGCCATTGATAGTCTGCTCAACTTTGAGACGGTTAAATATTTCGGCAATGAAGAGCATGAGGCCTCCCGGTTTGACAAGGCCCTTGCTGGCTATGAGACCGCGGCCGTCAAAAGCAATACGACCTTGGCTTATCTGAATATCGGACAGGGACTTATTATCAGTGCCGGTATGGTCGCCGTTTTGATCCTGTCGGCGCGCGGCGTTGTCGATGGACGCTATACGGTTGGTGACTTTGTCGCCATACAGGCCTTTCTGATGCTGCTTATTCAGCCGCTGAATTTTCTGGGCTTTGTGTATCGGGAAATCAAGCAGAGCCTTGTCGATATGGAGAAAATGTTTGAACTGCTGATGGTGTCGCGGGAAATTGACGATAAACCCAATGCCCGACCGCTCGTCGATGGGGCCGGGGAAGTTGAGTTTCATAATGTGAATTTTGGCTATGACGCCAATCGGCAAATTCTCCATGACGTGTCTTTCAAGGTCGAGCCGGGAAAGAAAATTGCCATCGTTGGTCCGTCAGGGGCGGGAAAATCGACTATTTCCCGAATATTGTTCCGGTTTTATGACGTGGATGGCGGCTATGTCACCATCGATGGCAACCGGATAGACGAAACCACGCAGGAATCACTGCGCGCTGCTATCGGGATTGTCCCGCAAGATACGGTGCTGTTTAACGATACCATCCGCTATAATATTGAATATGGTCGCCCCGGTGCCAGCCGCGAAGAAGTGGAAGAGGCGGCCCGGCTTGCCAGTATCGATCATTTCCTTGAAAAATTACCGGATGGCTATGACACCATGGTTGGCGAACGGGGCCTGAAACTTTCCGGCGGCGAAAAACAACGGGTGGCCATTGCCCGGACCATTTTGAAGCGTCCCCGCATTTTGTTATTTGACGAAGCCACATCGGCCCTTGATTCCCACACTGAAAAGGAAATTCAGGCAAGTCTGGCGGAAGTCTCGAAAGATCATACAACGTTGGTTATTGCGCATCGCCTTTCAACGGTCGTGGATGCGGATGAGATTATTGTCCTTGATGGCGGCCGTATCGTCGAAAGAGGGCGCCATCACGAGCTCCTGGAACTTGACGGTCAGTATGCCGGCATGTGGGCCCGACAACAGGAAGCAGCAAGCTATCAAGAGAAGCTTGAGCAGGTCATGGATTAAAGGTTACACTCTTTACGACATCTTTTTGTTCTATTTCTTGGGAACCTGCGCTATAGGGCTAGGGACATATAGAACTTAGTGAGCCGGAAAGAAAAGAATATGGATACGTTGAAGTCTGTTGTGGTCCCGATTAATCCGGAGGGCCACCGGTTTATTGCCATTTTCGCGGCAGTCACCTTGGCGCTTTTTCTCTTCACTTGGCCCTTTCTGGGCTGGATTGGAGTGGTCCTGACGCTCTGGTGTGTCTACTTCTTTCGCGATCCGAACCGCAACGTGCCGACCCGTGAAGGGTTGATCGTCAGCCCAGCCGATGGCGTCGTCCAGTTGATTGAACGGGCCGTGCCACCAGAGGAACTGGGCATGGGCTCCGACGCGATGTTACGGGTCAGTGTGTTTCTAAACGTCTTCAACGTCCATGTTAATCGCGTCCCGCTGGGCGGATCTATTGTCCGGCAGGTTTATCGGCCCGGAAAATTTCTGAATGCCGCCTTGGATAAGGCATCGGAAGAAAACGAGCGCCATGCTGTTCATTTGCGCACCGATGACGGCAAGGATGTTGTTTTCGTGCAGATCGCTGGACTGGTTGCCCGCCGGATTGTTTGCTACCTGACGGATGGACAACAGGTACGAACTGGTGAACGATTTGGACTGATCCGTTTTGGAAGTCGGACTGATATTTATCTTCCCGAAGGCGTTGAGCCGTTAGTCGGGTTAGGTCAAAACATGGTTGGCGGCGAAACCATTATCGCTGACCTTAAGGGCGAAAATGATGGACCCATGCCGGTGGAGGTTCGATAAATGCCATTCAATCGGCGGAACAGGTTTCGTGCGCTACCTTTAAACTCACTCATCCCGAATATGCTGACGACACTGGCGCTTTGTGCTGGTTTGACATCGGTAAGATTTGCGTTGAATGAAAAATGGGAATTGGCCGTCATCGCTATTTTGGTGGCGGGCGTTCTCGACGGCCTTGATGGCCGCATGGCCCGATTACTTAAAGGCACCTCACGATTTGGCGCCGAACTGGATTCCCTGTCTGATTTCGTAAGCTTTGGCGTTGCTCCGGCCCTTGTCCTGTTTTTATGGACCCTGGACGCCGGGCTTGGTGGGATTGGGTGGATTATTGCTCTTATCTATACGGTTTCTTGCGGGCTGCGTCTGGCGCGGTTTAACTCCATGCTGGATGAAGACCAACCCGTCTGGGCCGCCGGCTATTTTACCGGGATTGCCGCGCCTGCCGGCGCATCAATTGCAATGCTGTTTATGGTCATGAATTTTTTCACGGACAGTGATTTTTTCCGGTCTGATATTCTAAATGCGGCCTGGCTTCTATTTATGGCATTTTTGATGGCCAGCCGGATCCCGACTTATTCGATTAAGCGCCTTAGAATTTCCCGGCGTTTCATCATGCCGATGCTGATCCTTGTGGGTGGCATGGCGGCGATGATGGCCAGCTATCCTTGGCAGCTTTTGTCGCTTATCGCTCTTGCCTATCTCGCGACTATTCCTTTCGCGGTGATCAGCCACCATCGATTGGAACAGCAAGATGCGCAAAAGGCTGATGTTAAGAAAGCCGCAGCCGCAACTGAAGCTGACGTCGTTAAAGAAGAAGCAGAAAAATCAGAAGATACAGAAAAGTAAGTTGAGCGCGGAAACTAATCCCGCGCTCAATTTCGTTTGTTATTCTGCCGGTGCCGGATGGCTCTTCATCAACTTGCGTTCAGCTTTGCTGACTTTTCGACGTTCGAAAAAGCTACTGACATTGGCACCGACCATTAACAAGGAAGGTGTCATAACCAACGTCAGGACTGTCGCAAACGTCAGGCCAAAGGCCACGGCCGTGGACAATTGAACCCACCATTGCGAGGAGGGGGCCCCGGTTACAATCTCACGCGTTACAAAATCAATATTGATTTGCAACGTCATGGGTAACAAGCCGAAAATCGTCGTGACAGTTGTCAAAAGGACTGGACGCAAACGCTGAGCGCCGGTACGCAAAATCGCTTCCATGGCCTCCATGCCCTGTTTTCGTAGATGGGCGTAGGTATCAATAAGAACGATATTGTTATTCACAACAATTCCCGCTAGGGAAATTACCCCGACGCCCGTCATGACGATGCCGAAAGGTTGTCCGGTAATTATAAGTCCGACAAAAACGCCAATGGTCGACATAATGACGGCTGTCAGGATCAGGAACGCATGATAGAAGCTGTTGAACTGCGTTACTAGAATGATTGCCATAACGAACAAGGCAACTGCGAAGGCTTTCACCAGGAAGGCCATGGCCTTCTGCTGTTCTTCATCTTCACCCTTAAAGACATAACTGACTTCCGGGTGAATATTCGCCTCGTTTATAATCCAATTCTGAATTTCCTGAACTTTCGTATCGACCAGAACATCTCCGCCAACGTTCGCCTTGACGGTCATGACGCGCCGGGCATCTACCCGATTTATCGTCCCAACCTTTTGTTTGGCTTCGCGGGTCACGAAGTTCGATAAGGGGACCATACCATTTGCCGTGGAAACTCGAAGATTATCCAATTGATCAATACTGCGTTTGTCATCTGGATAGCGAACACGAATGTCCAGTTCTTCATCGGCATCATCAGGGCGATATTCACCAACCTTTATGCCATTTGTAACAAGTTGAATGGTTTTACCGACTGTCAGAATATCGGCGCCAAACCGACCCGCTTGCGCGCGATCAACTTTCACTTCCCATTCAATTCCGGGAATTGCCCGGCTATCTTCCAGATCCAGAAGATCTTTAACATTGTTTTCGAGGTGATTACGAATTTTCGCGATTTCCGCGGGCAATAAATCCGGGTTGCGAGAAGACAACTGAATCTGAACGTCTTTTCCTGTAGGCGGGCCCGTATCCGGTTCCCGAGTTTCCACAGTTATACCTGTCAAATGCGCGGTTCTTTCGCGAATATCCTCGAAAACGACTTTTGCCGGCCGGCGATCCTGCCAATCCTTGAATTCCATCTGAATGGTGCCAATAACATCTTCGGCAACATCCTGACCTTCGCCTGCACTGCCGGTTCGGGTGTAAAGAGACGAGAAATCACCAAGTTTTAGAACTTCTCTTTCGACTTCGGCAACCAGCACATCTTTTTCATCAGTCGACAGATTACCGCGAGCATGAACGTATAACAGTGCTAATTCGGGCTCCACTTCCGGAAAAAACTCAACGCCGTTACCGTGGTTTGAATAGTAGTACTGAACGCCAACCAATGTCACGACGCCAACAACCATGATTTTCGCAGGATGCCTAAGGCAAACAGATAGTAATCGGACATAGCGTCCGGTAAATCCGCCAACTGTCGTGATATCACCAGACTCGGCCGCGGCAAGCGCCGCAAGTGTTTTTGAGTTTGTCGAGCCTGCACGACCGAAAACAGACCCCAGTGTCGGGACAAAAATCAATGCCATCAGCAATGATCCGGTTAGCGTCGTAATCAAAGTGATCGGCAAGAATTTCATAAACTCGCCGACAACGCCGGGCCAGAATAATAACGGCATGAAAACGGCCAATGTTGTCGCGGTGGAAGCAATGATTGGCCAGGCCATCCGTTTCGCCGCAAGAGCATAAGCATCTCGCTTGTGAATACCCTCTGCCATCTTTCGATCGGCAAATTCTGTCACCACGATAGCGCCATCAACCAACATTCCAACTGCCAGGATTAACCCAAACAGGACAACAATGTTAATGGTCAAACCAAACAGGTACATATACAGAATGCCAATCAGGAAGGACCCAGGTATGGAAAGGCCGACAAGGCCCGCCGTACGGACACCCAATGCACTGATCACGACGATCATAACCAGTATGATGGCACTGATAATATTATTCTGCAGGTCATTCAGCATGGATCGGATATCTTCCGACTTATCCTGACTAAATGTTACCTCAACACCTGCGGGCCAATGAGCCTGCTCCGCCAAGACAAGAGCCTGAACTTCTTCGATCGTTCCGATAATATTCTCACCGAGCCGTTTTTTCACTTCTAGTGCGACGGCTTGTTGACCGTTTAGACGCGCATAGCTGTCTGCATCTTTAAACGTTCGGCGAATTTCTGTGACATCGCGTAGTGTAACAACGCCTTCCTTAAATACCTTAATCGGTATATCAAGAACGTCAGATGCATTTTTGAAGAGGCCCGGGACCTTGATGGAAAAACGGCCTTTGCCCGTGTCCATGGAGCCCGCAGCGACGAGCTTGTTGTTAAGCTCGACCGCGTTGGCCAGATCCGTATTGGAAATCTGATAGCTTTCCAGTTTGACCGGGTCGACAATCACTTCCAAGACTTCTTCTCGGTCACCGCCGATATTGGCTTCCAAGACACCTGGTAGACCTTCAATCTCATCTTGAAGGTCTTGCGCGAGACGAATTAGGGATCGCAATGGAACATCGCCGGAAAGCGTCACGATAAGGACGGGAAACAGTCCGACATTGACTTCATTGACAACCGGATCATCGGTTTCTTGCGGGAGTTCAATTTTTGCCACATCGACTTTTTCGCGGACATCTTCCAATGCTTTTTCTGAATCAAAACCAGCATCGAATTCCAGTGTTACTGAAGCATGCCCTTCGCCGGCATTCGAGCGCATCTCCTTGACACCTTCAATGGTCCGCAACTCCTGTTCCATAGGCCGGATTAGGAGGCGTTCGCCATCTTCAGGCGAGATACCTTCATGTGTCATGGACACATAAATAATCGGAATATTAATATCGGGATCGGCTTCTTTGGCAATATCTACATAGGCGTAGACACCGGCCACCAAAATAAGAACAAGTGCAGAAATTACCGTTCTTGATCTCTCGATTGCCGCATCAATTAGTGCGTTCATTGTGACGCCTCAGCCGTATAAAAATCTGGTTTCACCTGGACACCTTCGCGGACAAAATCCTGTCCGACGACGATCAAATTGACTGTTTCTGGTAGCCCGGATACCCAGACACCCTCGGACGTGTCCGCAAGTATTTTTACCGGATAGAAAACGACAATATCGTCATCTCCAACCGCCCGTAGTCCCAAAATACCAGCATCATCCAATGTCAGTAGGGCCGGCGAAATGAAATGAGCATCCACCGATTTAATTTTTATATTGATTTCAGCAGTCACACCGTTACGCAGCTTGTATTCGTTGTTCGGAACTTCAAGTTCAATCTTGAACGTCCGCGTTGCCGCTTCAGCCATATTGCTAATGAACGTAATTTTGCCCGAGACTTCTTCTCCCGTCACCAATTTCGCTGTGCCTTCGCCGCCGACTTCGATGTTGTTGACTTGAAGTTCGGATATCTGGCCCGTTACCAAAAGCGGATTGCTATCGACGATGGTCGTAATTTCGCCGCCGTCTTTAAAAAAGTCTCCGACTTCCGCCGTACGGTGCTCGATATAGCCATCGAACGGGGCGGTTACCAAAAGATCATCAAGTCGAATGCGCATGCCTGTTGCTTGAGCATTGGCGCTGTCAAGCAAAGCTTTTGTGCTTGCCAATGTTGTGTTGGAACTAAACCCCTTTTTATTGAGGGCTTTAGCTGCCTTATATTCGATTTCACGTTGACGCACGAGAGCCTGCGCTTCCTGCAGCTTGGCTTGGTTGTCCTTCACGTCAAAGCTGACAATCGGATCTCCGGCCTTGACGCGGTCCCCGTCGTTAACATGAACTTTTTTGACACGGCCCGAGATTTCGGCTTTCAATTCCACAACGCGAAACGCTTCAGTTCTTCCGTGGACGATGACCTCCTGTTGCCGCGGTTGCGACGTAAATGTCTGAATGCGCACCCCGGTTAGTTTCCGCTTTTCCTTAGGCTCCTCCGCATTCGAAGAGGCAAGCGCGCTGACACCGTCTTTTTCGGTGGCCGCAGCAGCTTCATTGCCGGTCGTTCCATTGAAATTATCCATCTGTCCCGACGCAATCCATCCAACGACGGCTATGGCGATAATGATGGCAATAATTATTGAGCGGTTCACAACTGTACCTCTTTGTTCTGTAGGGTGTTCAACATGGTATTTATTCTGCAGCCCGGCGGCTCATCAGGGCATCCGCTTCCAGCAAATGTCTGTATTCATTCAAGTAGTCTATTTCGGCTTTGTAAACTGCCTGGCCATACCCGCACATAAACTGTTCCGCACTGTCTGGTGCGCCGGGGCATTGTGATGCCATATCCTTGATTTTTTCGGTTCTCTCGACAATGCGTTGGTCGATCAATTCAGCGATTGTTCCCGCGGGGAGGAGATGGGAAAACATGATGGTCGCCAGATATTCAGAGCGAAACCGATCCGGCGCCGGCTTTTTCATGATTTCTTCAAGGAAGCTGTATCTACCTTTCGCTGTAATTGAGTAGATTTTTTTATCGGGCCGCTTTTCTTGAACAAACTCCTCGCAGGACACAAGGCCTTCGTCGGTCAATCTAGTGAGCGCAGGATAAATAGATCCGTAACTTGCATGAAAGATCAGATCTAGGCGATCTTCGAAAATCTTCTTGATTTCATACCCCGTGGCGTCACCCATCGTCAGGACACCAAGGCATAGTGTTCTAATATCCATTAAATCAGCTCAATTCTTATTCGAAATAGTACACACGAAAAAATACATAACATTTAACCACATATATTACAAAACGTAATATATCGAACTGTTATACTTTTCTGACTTAAATAGTGGGGGAACGGCAGTCACCTGTATGTGATACCGGTCACGCTATAGTGACAACGATTAAAAATTATAATTAAAAAGTCGTTAAAATAATATGTAAACACATGAAACATATCGGACTTTTACACATCAAGCCTAATACAGGTGTGGCGTACTCAGAACGATCGTTACAAAATAAACTGCCTTATTTTGGTCATTTATTTTGATAGATAGCATTACCGGTAAAATATATGATTCCCGATGGTGGTCGTTTTAAAGAGTTTTTTAGACCATTTTGGCGATACATAATTCGCGTGATAATGCGTGGCCATGCCAGAAATATCTCTAAGATTTCCACTCCGCACAATACTGGCAACTGAAACGGATTGGTTCCACGCCAAAACTTCCGTTGCGACATCGGATTTTCCATCACAGGCGAAGGAAAACTGACAGGCATTTCGTCGGTGGCTGCCTTCAAAAACTACGTCACAGTATGATTTGTCGCGCGTCGCAACACGGTTATGCACGACCTGGGCGACAGCGAGCTGCCCGCTGAACGGCTCGCCGCGTGCTTCGAAATATACGGCCTGTGCCAAGCATTTAATTTGGGGGTCATGAATAGCTGCGTTCGCTGTCAAATTTGTTGCGGCCGGCATGAATTGCGCCATGACCACAAACAAGAGTGACAGGAAAGTAACTGTTACAACGCTCAAAGTTTTTAAATACATCCGCCTAGCTTTCTGAAGGTACCTTGTCCAGCATATC
The DNA here is from genome assembly GCF_036960985.1 of Sneathiella sp. Taxonomy (NCBI): domain Bacteria; kingdom Pseudomonadati; phylum Pseudomonadota; class Alphaproteobacteria; order Sneathiellales; family Sneathiellaceae; genus Sneathiella; species Sneathiella sp. The sequence goes on from NZ_JBALWD010000015.1 coordinate 17,101, forward strand.
AGGAGAGTGCGGTATTAAGCGTTTTGAAATAGGCAAAAATAAGGCAAAATTACTTAAGCTTTGGTTTCAGCTCTCCGCGACCTGAGCTGCTTAACAATCCCAAGCTTCTCTTCATTGCTTAAAGTTGCCCATCCACCAATCTCAAGACGCGTTCTAAAACAGCCTTTGCAAAATCTATTATCCATGTCCATCGTACAGACACCAGTACAGGGTGAGGGCAGGTTCGGGATGTTTTTTATTTGTGGATTTTGTCTACGCATTTTTTACTTGTACTTCGTTTAACACATTAATCAAGGCATCGAAGGGGAGGAGGACGCAGGCATGTCGGCTTTTATGGTCGGCGACTGGGGCAAAATTTTCAATGGCATTCCATCCCTGAATTGCGCTGAAAGAATTGCTTTTTAACATTGATTCAATAGAATCGCGCACCGAGGCGATGTCCTCTCGTGAGTGCCCTACGGCATTTTCCCCGACAACAGAAGCGGCGGCCTGACATAACATGCAGGACCGGTTCTCGTGATTTAGCGCCGTAATCTTTCCGTCAGAAATTTTGACCTGAATTTTTATTCGATCGCCGCAGGTTGGATTATCGAGAACAATTTCTGCATCCGGATTCTCCATAACGCCTTCGCCTGTTGCGTCCGCGGCAAGTCGCATTAGCTGTTTTTGATAGAGTTCTTGTATCACGTTGCTACATCTTTTCTTTGTTGAAGATTTTTGAGCGCCTCTGGGGTGTCGATATCTGTAAATATACTGTTTGCTTCTATATCCAAGTTAAAAACCACATGTTCATTTTCTGCGATGAGCGATTTCGCACCAATATCGCCGGTTACCGTGGCGACTTCCGGTGCGAATAAGCTGGCGATAAGAACCGGGTTGCCACGCTTACCTTGATATGTCGGGACAACGATTGAGCGACCTTCTTCCACATCAAAAGTACTGATCAGTTGATTGAATAATTCTGCTTTGATGAACGGCATATCGCCAAGACAGACTAGGATGCCGTCATATTGTTTCGATAAAGCGCGAAATCCGGTTTTCAGACTGCTGCTGAGCCCATCTGCGAAATCCGGATTATGAAAGGTTTTAATATCCAGATCCTCTATAACCTTCTCAATATCGTCGCGCTCATGCCCTGTTACGGCAAAAACACCGGATGCGCTCGACTTCAGGGCCTGCTCCGCGACATGCCGGAACATCGGTTTTCCGTCGATCTGTGCAAGTAGTTTGTTGTCCTGACCCATACGCCTGGATTGGCCTGCTGCGAGGATAAGGATAGCAACAGATTTGGTATCAGCCGGTGATGGGGCAATATTTCTCGGTTGTGGCCGGCTGCTGATTTCCTTGAGCAATCCACCAGGTCCCATATCCATGATGTCCGACGCCGTGACGTCAATACGCGCTAACCTCCGTTGTAATACCCAGTCAAACCCGTTTAGTTTCGGTGAACGCGTGCACCCAGGCAAACCAATAATATCAACGGCGCCGTTATGGCCAAGTAATAAAAGGTTTCCGGGATCGACGGGCATTCCAAAATGATCTATTTGACCGCCAGTATCAAGTATCGCCGTCGGAACAATATCCTTGCGATCGGTTATCGCGGACGCTCCGAAAATCAGGACCATGTCACAGCCACTCTCCATAAGACGGGTTATTCCCTTCGCGAGCTCCATCTCGTGATGATCTAGCGTAATTCTTTCTTGTATCCTGTTCCCACAGAGAATTAAGCGATCCTCGAGGATTTTTTCCGATTTCGAGACGACGCTCGCACGTGTCTGCGGCAGAACAGTTGAAATCACCCCGATACTTCGTTGTTGAAAGGGGGCAATATTGATCAAAGGCTCAGCAGAATGCTCGATAATATCCAGAATTTCATCAACTTTACTTTTCTTGGCGGCAAAGGGTATGATTTTGATGGTCGCGAGCATTTGATCGGGCAAAACGACATCATGGTTTGCAATGGTTGCTATGGTAAGAGATTCGTCTATGTGATTGATTTCACGCAATAAAATATCATTCACTATAGCGACACCATGATCTGTAGAAAACAAATTCGCCCGACCTGTAAACGGTGCCTTGCCGTTTATATATTTCCTCAGTAACGCATCGGCGATTGCCTTGGCCGCGTCATTTTCTGCCATATCTCCGGCCTCGAGCCGCGCGGCCAGAACATTTGTAACATTTGAGTTCTTGAGCCTCTCGATATCCGCCGCCGAGATAATATGCCCTTTACGCAATAGCTTGCCGTTACCCTGATCAACTGCATGGGCCAAAATGGTCCCTTCAGCTTCATCAATGGGTAGGCGGCCAAATATCATTAAACAGCTTTCTGGCGCAGGATAGCCGTCATTTGAGCCATGATGGAAATGGCAATTTCAGCGGGTGATTTTGCGCCAATATCAAGGCCGATAGGACCGTGAATACGGTCAATATCTTCGGTCTTGAAACCCTTTTTTTCCAATCGTAGCTGGCGTTTTCCGTTGGTTCTATTACTGCCGAGCGCACCGATATAGAAAGCGTCTGATTGCAACGCATAGACCAATGCCGGATCGTCCAGCTTTGAATCATGTGTCAGTGTTACAATGGCGGAGCGGCGGTCGGCTTGCAATTCAACGAATGCATCATCCGGCCAACGGTTATCCAGCGTGACATCCGGAAAACGAAAGTCCGAGCCAAAACTGCGGCGAGGATCGATCACGGTCACCTCATAGCCGGCACCGGCGGCCATGGGAACGAGATGCTGGGCTATATGGACAGCGCCAACAACGAACAAGCGGAGCCTTGGGTTAAAGATATTCAGGAAGACGGGGCCTTCATCTGTTTCAAGATTTCCAGCCTTGTCGCTGATCAACGCATTGCGCGCGCCAAGAAGAAGCTTGGAACTGTCTTCCGTGTCAAAAGGATAGAGTAGTTTTTCAACACCGGTCGTCAAATTTGTCGCCAGAACAACCTGCCGTTTGTCTTTGCGCGCCTGCTGTAGGTCTTTTAATAAACCGAGATCCATGAAAATAAATCCTAGTTGAGTTTTTCTACAAACACGTTGATTTTACCGCCGCAAGCCAGTCCAACTTCCCAAGCTTCGTCATCGCTGACTCCGAATTCCAATGTTTTTGAAATGCCGCTTTGCATGATGTCGATAGCTTCTTGAATAACGGCACTTTCGACACAGCCACCACTGACGGACCCAATCATATTGCCGGTCTCATCGATGGCCAATTGACTGCCAACGGGGCGAGGGGCTGAGCCCCAGGTGTTGATGACAGTTGCAATAGCAACTTCCCGACCATCGAGTTTCCAGACGAGCGCTTGTTCTAGGACGTCATCAATGGGAAGAACAGAGGTAGGATCGGTCATGCGGCAAAACTCCTGCTTTCATTTAGATGCGGTTGTGGTTTTGATAGAATATCGGCCAATTCGATCAGGCTATCAAGGTTATGTACGGTTCGAAACAAGTCAACATGCGGCAAAATAGCCTTCACGCCGCGGGAGCGTGGCTCGAAACCTTGATATCGGAGTAAGGGATTGAGCCAGATGAGCTGACGGCAGGATTTATGGAGACGTTCCATTTCGACCCCCAGTCCTTCACCAGCATCCCGATCCAATCCATCAGATATAAGCATCGTCACGGCCCCTTGTCCAAGGACACGACGGGACCAATCCTTATTAAATTCCTTGATTGTCGCACCAATACGGGTGCCACCGGACCAATCCTCTACTTTTTCACTGACAGTATCCAATGCGGCATCGACATCCTTATACCGCATATACCGGGTTATATTAGTCAGGCGGGTACCAAAAACAAACGTATGAACACGATCGCGGTCATTGGTCAGTGCATGCATAAAATGCAGAAACATGCGGCTATATTGGGTCATGGAGCCGGAGATGTCGCATAAAATCACCAAAGGTGGGTGACGGGTAACGGGGGATTTGAAGCGAAGCGGTATGGTCGCACCGCCAGAACGTAAACTGGCGCGCAATGTCCGGCGCATATCAACGCTTCCCTTATGCAGGTCGGCACGGCGCCGGCGTGTTTTGATTTTCATGATCGGCAGGCGAAGGGCGGAAATGGCTTTCTTGGCCGTTTCCATTTCTTCCGTACTCATGCTTTCGAAGTCTTTCGTCTGCAGAAGCTCTTTATCGGACGCTGTCAAAGTCGCATTGATCTCGACCTCTTCCTGCTCTTGCTCGTTATCCTCATTGTTCTTCGATCGAGGAGGCGCAAGGGCTTCGGAGACACGGCGACTTAGCTCTTCTTCATCGTCACTTTTGACACTGTCGAGGAAGCTGGTCGGCAGCATCATATCCATCATTTTTTTCAGCAGTTCCGGATTGCGCCAGAACACGTGAAAAGCTTGATCAAACACATCCCATTGATCGCGACGATTAACGAAAACCGAATGCAATGTCCAATAGAAGTCGTCCCGGCGCCGGATACCGGCAGTTTCGACAGCCCGCACAGCCTCGATAACCCGGCCCGGGCCAACGGGCAATCCTGCGCGCCGCAAGGTGCGGGCGAAATGCATGATGTTTTCGACAAAGGTGCCGCTATGATTTTCTTGCCTCGGCATCAGTTCGGAACTCGTGAATTTAGCAATAACTGCTCAAAAGCTGCATAATCTTCATAGTGGTCGATGACGTCTTGGGCGCCAGCTTCCATTAAAGTTTCCCGCGATACCCACGAAGAGATGCCGATAAACGGCAAGTTTAGATCGCGGGCCGCGGCAACATCCCAGATTCCGTCACCAACAGAAACAATATGATCAAAGGCATCCCGGTCATGGGTTATTTTCGCTGCATCGATCGCGCTTTGCACAAGCGTCAGCCGATCGGCATGGGCGTCGCCAAAAGCGGTCGGATAGGCGTTGGCATTGATGCCCATTGTTTCTAGTTTATAGGTTGCGGATACTTCCCAACCACCAGAGGCAAAACCAACAGCCCAATCTGTATGGCCAGACAGGTTTTCAATGGCATGAAGAGCACCAAGAACTGGTGAAAAGATCTCCGGCCGGGCCATATGGGCATCTCTCACCAGTGCAATGAAGGTTGATTGGATCGCGTTTAGTTCATGATCGGTCGGCGCGCGGCCATGGACCCGATCAAAAAATTCGTTATTGATTGCAAAATCAGTCATCTGGCTAAAATTACCCCAATGCGCTGTCATACTTTCCTTGGGTATGTGCTGCGCATGGGCTTCGCGAAACAGGCTCACATCGTGCCCGGCGGAATGCATAATTGTCCCGTCGATATCAAAAATAGCCAAATTTCGTTTTGTACCGGTCATCCTAGCTATCGATTTCCCGGTTAATCTGATTGATGATTTCCGCAGCTTCGCTGCCTTGGATTTTGGTTATATCATCCTGGTATTTCAAGAGAACACCCAATGTGTCATTGATGACATCCGGATCAAGGGAGATGACATTCAATTCCGTTAAGGCACTGGTCCAGTCCAGACTTTCCGCAATACCGGGCAATTTGAACAGATTTGGATCTTTTCGAAGTGCTTGAATAAAGTCGACGATTTGCTCAGATAAACGAACATCTGCACCGGGAACCTTAAGAGCAATAATTTCTTTTTCACGCACTGCATTGGGGTAGTCAACCCAATGATAAAGGCAGCGGCGTTTCAAGGCGTCATGAATTTCACGGGTTCTGTTGGATGTGATTATGACGATTGGCGTCTCATCGGCTTTAATGGTGCCCATTTCCGGAATTGTAACCTGAAAGTCCGACAAGATCTCAAGAAGATAGGCTTCAAACGGCTCATCCGTTCTGTCCAGTTCATCGATCAACAGAACTGGCGCTTTTCCACCAGTGCTTTCAAGGGCATTTAGGAGCGGGCGTTTGATGAGGAATTTTTCAGAAAATATCTCGCTGACAAGATCATCCTTATTGGCATCGTTGGCTGCTTCGGCCAAACGAATTTCAATCATCTGCCGGGCGTAATTCCATTCATAAACCGCGGAGCTGACATCCAGTCCTTCATAACATTGAAGCCGAATGAGTGGACGGTCTAATTGTTCCGCCAGAACCTTGGCAATTTCGGTTTTTCCAACGCCGGCTTCACCTTCCAAAAAGAGCGGGCGCCCCATTTTTAGGGACAGGAAAAGGATCGTTGCGAGGCTTCGGTCGGCAACGTAATTGGCGTCCCGGAGCATGCTCTCTACATCATCTATGCTTTGCGGAAGGGTATTTGACATATTAGTGGACATCCAATCGTTTATTTCGAAGTGACAATATCTCTCTGAGCGTATTTCGGCAATTCTAGGAACAAAGAAACTACAGGAATGGTACGAAGGTCACAAATAGCTAAGGGGAAGCCGAAGCTTCCCCTTGATCACTGTATCTGAAAACTCAACGCCAATCAGGCGGCGGCAACAGCCCGTGATGCCATAACAGAAATCAGGTTTGAGCGATATTCTGCTGAGGCGTGAATATCCGTGTTCAATCCTGAGGCATCGGTGGCAATGCCAGAAACGGCACCGGCAGAAAAATCTGCATCCAATGCGGCTTCCATATCTGATTGCCGGAATACGCACGGACCGGCACCCGTGACGGCGACTTTTACACCGCCAGCGGATTTAGCAACGAAAACACCAACCAATGCATATCTCGATGCTGGGTTCGGGAATTTTGCATAAGCAGCTTGTTCCGGGATCGGGAATGAAATTTTAGTAACGATTTCATCCTCTTCCAAAGCGGTTTCAAACAAATCTACGAAGAAATCTTCGGCAGATATGCTGCGCTTGCTGGTATGGACAGTCGCCCCAAGCGCTACCAAAGCGGATGGATAATCAGCTGCCGGGTCATTGTTGGAAACTGACCCGCCAATTGTTCCCCGGTTTCTTACCTGTGCGTCGCCAATATGAGCGGCAAGAGAGGAGAGAGCCGGAATACTGGATTTAACTTCGGCAGAATCGGCCACGGCAACGTGCGTTGTCATGGCTCCAATGCTGAGTTCACTTCCATTAGAGGAAATTCCCTTCAGTTCATCTATACCGGCGAGATCTACCAGCTTACCAACTTGGGCAAGGCGTAGTTTCAGCGTCGGTATAAGTGTCTGACCTCCGGCAAGGAGCTTATCATCCTCGCCCAAGGTGGAAGCCGCGTCATTTACCCCAGAAGGGCGTTCATAATCGAAAGAGTACATTGAAGTTTTCCCTTCTTAATTGCTTTGAGCTGCGCGCCAGACTTTTTCAGGCGTCGCAGGCATATCGATATCTTTACCAAGAGCATTGGTAATGGCGTTCATGAGAGCGGCGGGAGCGGCAATCGCTCCTGCTTCACCACATCCTTTAACTCCCAGAGGATTGCTGGGGCAGGGGGTATTGGTCGTTTCTACCTTAAAGTTTGGTAGATCATCCGCCCTAGGCATGCAGTAGTCCATATACGAGCCCGTAATCAGCTGTCCAGTGTCGTCATAGACAACCCCTTCTAGCAGAGCTTGACCGATACCTTGAGCAATACCGCCATGAACCTGACCTTCGACAATCATCGGGTTGATGATATTTCCGAAATCATCTGATGCAGCCCAATCAACGACATCTACGACACCTGTATTAGGATCAATTTCCACTTCGGCAATATGAGTGCCGGCGGGGAATGTGAAGTTAAGAGGGTCGTAGAACGCATTTTCAGCCATGCCGGGTTCAAGGTCAGCCGGATAATTATGGGGGACATATGCTGCAAAGGCAATTTCTCCCATGGTTATCGATTTATCCGTACCGGCAACCGAGAATACACCATGTTCATGTTCAATATCCTCAACCGCTGCCTCCATCAGATGAGCAGCAACTTTCTTGGATTTTTCAACAATTTTGTCGATGGCTTTAACAATGGCCGATCCGCCAACAGCTAACGACCGAGACCCGTAAGTTCCCATTCCAAAGGGAACTTTGTCGGTATCGCCATGAACCACTTCGACACTTTCGATTGGAACACCCAATTTGTCAGAGATAATTTGCGCGAAAGTTGTCTCATGTCCTTGACCATGACTATGGCTACCAGTGAAGACCGTTACACTTCCTGTGGGATTAAACCGAACTTCGGCAGACTCCCAGAGGCCAACGCCAGCACCCAATGATCCAACCGCCGCTGAAGGTGCGATACCGCAGGCTTCAATATATGCAGCACACCCGATACCTCTAATCTTGCCATTGGCTTCTGATTGAGCTTTTCGGGCCGGGAAGCCGTCGTAATCAATCATTGCCTTGGCGGCATTCATGTTGGCTGGGTAATCGCCACTGTCATAGGTCATGATGACCGGTGTTTCATACGGATAGGCATCAGGCTGAATAAAGTTTTTCATCCTGAATTCCGTTGGGTCCATATTAAGATCGCGCGCAGCGGTTTCAATAATACGCTCAACAATATAGGTGGCTTCCGGACGACCGGCACCACGATAGGCATCAACCGGTGTGGTATTGGTAAATCCGGCTTGAACCTCAACATAGATGCAGGGCATTTTATACTGCCCGTTCAGCAACGTACCATAAAGATATGTTGGCACCGCAGACGCAAAAGTCGAAAGATACGCTCCCATATTGGCTTTCGTTGATACTTTAAAGCCAAGGATATGACCGTCCGCATCCAGAGCCAATTCACCGTGTGACGCATGATCTCTACCATGGGCATCGGTTAAGAAAGCTTCGGAGCGATCTGCTGTCCATTTGATCGGCCGATTTATCTTTCGGGCCGCCCAAACAGTCACTGTTTCTTCTGCATAAACGAAAATCTTACTGCCAAAGCCACCGCCAACATCCGGTGCAACGACGCGGAGTTTGTTTTCCGGTGCAATCGCCAGGAACGCGGACATAATCAGCCGCGCAACATGCGGATTTTGGCTTGTCGTATAAAGCGTCAGCTCATCTGTTCCCATGTCAAACTCAGCGAGAGCCGCGCGCGGTTCCATTGGATTTGGCGCAACCCGGTTATTGATGAGATCAATTTTCGAAATTGAATGGGCATTGGCAAATGCTGCGTCAACAGCCGCTTTATCGCCTAGTTCCCAATCATAACATTGATTGCCAGGTGCTTCTTCATGAATTTGAGGAGCTCCTGCTGCCAACGCCTTCGAGATATTTGTGACGGCCGGCAATTCGGAATAGTCAACATCAATGAGCTCTGATGCATCTTTTGCTTGCTGTAACGTGTCCGCAATAACAAAGGCAACCTGATCACCTACGTGACGCACGGCATCAATCGCCATACTGTTATGGGGCGGGGCATTGTGAGGTGTTCCGTCTTTACTGGTAATACTCCAGCCACAGATCAAGCCGCCAATGCCATCAGCAGCCATGTCGGCACCGAGGAATATATCAACAACGCCGGGCGCTGCTTTTGCGGCATCCAGATTAATGCTGACAATTTTAGCATGGGCATGCGGTGAGCGAAGGAAATATCCATGCGCTTGACCTACCCGGTTCATATCATCGAGATAATTTCCGTTACCGGTAATAAATCTCTGGTCTTCTTTACGCCTTACTGAGGCGCCAATTCCATTTTCAACAGACATCGTTCACCCTCCCATATTCTCCGCTGCAGCTTTGACTGATTTGACAATATTGTGATATCCGGTGCATCGGCAGATGTTACCTTCAAGTTCGGATCTGATTGTCTCTTCAGAGGGATTTGGGTTGCGTTTCACGAGGTCAACAGCACTCATGATCATACCCGGTGTACAGAAACCACATTGCAGGCCGTGATTTTCTTTGAAAGAAGCTTGCATCGGGTGGAGTTCCCCGCCGGTAGAAAGACCTTCAATGGTTGTAACCTCTGCACCTTCGGCTTGAACAGCCAACATTGTACAGGATTTCATGCTGTCGCCATTTACGTGAACCGTACAGGCACCACATTGGCTGGTATCACAGCCAACATGCGTTCCGGTCAGTCGTAGATTGTCTCTGATAAACTGAACAAGAAGTGTATTCGGCGCGATATCGCCGGTTACATTTTTCCCATTCACCGTCATGGAAACGGTTGTCATATTGTCTTCCTCCCTAAGTTTAAATCTTGACCGATCCAAATATTGACCGGCCGATCTTCCCGTAATTCTTTTTATAAGAACGATCGTTCTTTATGGAAATGAGTTTCCACTTGATCTAACGCGACGTCAAGGCTTGATGAGCCTAGTCGCGAAATGATTTTCTTCATCCCGCCAGATAGTAAAGGATAAGAGCCGCGACAATGCCTAACGGAATCAAGATAGATGGTTTCATCCATCCCTGGCTTGGCGCATCTTCTTGCTTAGCCGCTTCTTCGTTTGTCTCGTCTTCTGCAATAATTGGCGCCTCGGATTGGTCTTCCGATGGGGCCGCTGTCACAGGAGCCTCGCCATCAGCGGCGGCGGCGTTGCTGACAAGCTCGTTAAATTTGGTAAAAAACTCACCCGCAAGTTTTTTCGCCGTGCCGTCTATCAGTCGCGAGCCAATCTGTGCCATTTTCCCACCGACTGAGGCATTGACGTCATAGGCGAGAAGGGTGCCATTATCGGCGTCCTTCAACGTAATGTCGGCGCCACCCTTACCAAAACCCGCAGCACCACCTTTACCTTCACCGGTAATCGTGTAGCCGTTGGGTGCATCAATATTGCTTAAGGTAACGTTGCCTTTAAATGTCGCTTTTACGGGGCCAATTTTTACTTTTACTGTGGCAGCAAAGGAATCGTCGCCGGTTTTCTCAACAGACTCGCAGCCGGGAATGGCTTGCCGTAATATTTCAGGATCGTTAAGTGCTTCCCAGACACGCTCTCTGGACGCACTGATTAATTCTTCACCGCTCATCTGCATGATATTCTCCCGACAACAATTTTTTTTATGTTGGGATAAACCTACTCTATTCAAGTCTTCAAGGGCAAGCGGATGATGAACTTAAGTTTTATAGATCGGGCGGTCGAGCAGTCCCTGTTTGATATCCGCAAACTTGATGCCGACAATAAGTTTATCGACACTACTTCCATCGCTTGAGGCTGGTAGGATCAAGCGTTCATACTTCAATCGAATATTGGCCCGCACATCAGCTGACCCGTGCATATAGGTGGGCACACGAAATTGGACTGTGTGCTCATATTGCGGCAAGATTTCATCCAGATCCTTTTGTGAAAGGATTTGCTCCAGATATCGTCCGGTAATTGGTTCCAGATATGCCGGATTTACTGCGGATCCGGCCAAGCGTATAAAATATTTCGGCGTTTGTTCCTTTACATCCAGTAAAACAATATACTTTAAGCATTGCGGCACAGCCGCCGGATTGAATTGTTCACGCAGGGGTAAATTCTGATCCTCTTTAATTTCTTTCCAGTAATTCAAAAGATCTTCGAGTTCCATACTTTTGATATCGAAATTAACGTTCGGATATTTCGGCATCAATGACTAACTCACGAGATTGGAACAGGCATGTATTATACTATATAAATATATTATTTGCAAGAGATTAAATCTTGCTTAGGTAGTGCAAGGTCAAGCTGATGACCCTTTTTACCTCGCAATATTTGGATGTGCAACCTGTTAGGTCGTTAACCGACACTTAACCATTAATTTGTAGGTTGATCCTTAATTCAAAATGAAGTGAGGCTCACGATGCGTCCGGCAACAAGATCAACCTTTGATATTCTATACTGGTTTAACCTCAAGGCGGTGGAAATCAATCGCTCTTTGGAAACACCCTTTATCATCAAACTTCTTTATCTTTGTCAGGCTCTCCACGCTGCGTCTCATCAGCAGCAGAAATTGATGCCTGCAACTTTTCTGTCAACAGAAGCGGGCCCGATTGAACCGGATGCTTTTCTGGCGTTGGAACATGGGTTTGAATTAAGCTCTGCCGTAGCGCCCTCCGCAGATGTAGAAAAAACCCTGAGCACGGTTTGGCAAATTTGCCAAAACAAGAGCCTGACCGAGATAGATTTTATCTTGTCTTTTGATACTGCTCTGAAAGCAGCGTCTTCGCGGGGGCGAAACGCGGAAATTACAATTGGTGAAATGGCAGCCGCATATAAAAATGGTGGGCCGCTGTCGCGGAATGAAATTGCTTTCAACAAATTTCCAGATGGATCCGCGGTCGCGGCCAAAAGCTCTAATTTGGAAGCCGCGCCAAATGCTCAACAGGAAGTTCGTTTCACAGCTGATGGCCGATCCGTGACAAAATGGGCGCCGACCAAGCGGGTATCCGCTAAATCCTAATGGCGGCCAAGGCCTGTTAAACTGTTTTTAGCGATACAGGAAGACAACGATAAAACCCAATAAGGCGACAATGAGCGTAACAGCAGTGCCGGAGGACGATGTCTTCGCCATAAATTTCCCATAACCATGCGTATCCGCCGTCATCGTAATGATTTTGCGAGCATAATCAGTCCCGGTATCCGTCACCCACGTCCAAATGATCGCAATGAGCCGGCCAATGGCCAAAGCTAAAGCTTTTAACGGTTTGCGATAGAACCAATCGAAATCGAGGTTGGTTGACCTCAGCTCCGGTGGGTAAATTTTGTAGCGCATCAATAACGCAAAGGCGAGAACGGCAAACATCAGAAGTTGCAGCGACGTCACCACATGGCTCGTTGTATAAGGATGATATGTTGGTTCGTATGGCAGCAGCATATAAAGCGCATCCGGGAAGACACCAATGGCGATACAGAAAAAGGCTGCAATCCCCATGGCCAGCAACATATTAAACGGCGCTTCTTTCACACGAATGCCACTGTCATGGGCGAAGAATGTGAAATAGGGAACTTTGATGCCTGAATGGTCCATCACGCCGGCACTGGCAAATAACATAACCAGCCAGATGACAAGCATACCGGCATCACCCGCAGCGGATTGGATCATGGCCTTTGAAACAAAACCACCTGTGAGCGGGAAGGCGGCAATGGACATGGCACCAATAATACAAAACACCATAGTTACCGGCATTGATTTATATAACCCGCCAAGTTCAGATGCCTTGATAGTACCAGTCCGGAAAAGCACCGCACCCATGCTCATGAACAGTAAGCTTTTATACATGATATGGGCAAAGGCATGAGCGGCGGTTCCATTGAGGGAAAGCTCTGTGCCAATGCCAATACCTACCACCATAAATCCGAGCTGGTTATTCAGTGAATAGGCTAAAACCCGGCGCAGGTCATTTTCCAGAACCGCGTAGAAAATCGGGAATACGGTCATGACACCGCCAATGGGGATCAGAATATCCGTGCCGGGATAAGCGCGAGCTAAGGCATAGATGGCCAGCTTCGTCGTAAAGGCGGATAAAATGACAGTCCCAGTAACCGTTGCTTCCGGGTAGGCATCCTGCATCCAGTTATGCAAGAACGGAAAGCAGGCCTTGATACCGAAAGCAACGAGGATTAGACCAGTTGCAATGCTGCTCAGGCCAAGATATTCAAAGGCAATGGATCCGGTATCCTGGTAATATAGAATGAGGCCACCCAGCAAGATAACCCCGGAAGTAACCTGAATGATTAAATACCGCATGCCGGCCTTGTACGCGCGCTCAGTTCGGCTCGCCCAAATCAGAAAGACCGAGGATATGGCCGTCAACTCCCAGAAAACAAACAATGTGACAAGGTCGCCGGCAAATACTGCTCCAAGTGCCGAACCCATATAAATGAGCGAGACGAAATGCTGGATAGTATCTTTGACATGCAATGAATAAATCATGCCGATGAGGGATGCGATACAGAAGATGGTGCCAAAGATCCTCGACAGACGATCAATCCGCGTCATCTCAATCGACAGCCCTAGAAACTCATAATGTCCCCAGGTGCCAAGTCCAAGATAATACAGCTGTATGAAAGCCAGTATTGGCAGAGCCAGGATAACGAAGGAGCGGACAACACCTGAGGTGATCGGCACCAATAAGGCGCCGAAAATAAGAATAAATCCAGGGTTTAAGCCTTCAATCATAATAGTCCTCATCGCGCATGAGAAGGACACGTAACTTTTTGGCGATCAGGACCAATCCTACATAACAGACCAGACCATAAAGGGAATAGAACTCAAATATATTCTCAAACTCAAATTCCACATGTTTGTGGTAAACAATATTGAGCAGCGACAGGACGTCGGGAATAGCCACCAGCAAACTTATCACCAAGACACCATAGAAAATCTTGTCGTGATTTTTTGGGTCGTCCAGCCAGTATTTCTTTTCGTCATTAGGGTTCGACATCTGTTCTGCCCCTATGGTGTCAAAATGGGTTCGATCAATCTCATGATCGGATCCGCGAGGAAAAATAAAACAAAGCACATAAGTGCCGTAATAACAGGCGGTAGCACACAGAATAACGGTGCTTCCTTGATTTCCGACCAGGAAAAGCTCGATTTCTCGTATCCAACAGCAACTGGAGGGTCCGTTTGTCCCAAGGGTGGATAAAAGAAACCACGCGCGACAATTGGTAACAAATAGGCGATGTTGAGAAGCGAACTAATCAACAACACGACCATGATGTATAAATCACCGGTCTCGGCAGCTCCGACCATCAGATAAAATTTACTCCAACTTCCTCCGAGCGGTGGAAGGCCGATAATGCTTAAGGAACCAATCAGGAAAGCCATGAATGTTATGGGCATTTGCCGGCCAAGCCCCCGCATATCGCTGATTTCTGTCTTATGTACAGCCGTATAAATGGCGCCAGCGCAGAAGAACAACGTTATTTTACCAAACGCATGCATAACAATTTGCAGGGCACCGCCCGCGACAGCCACGGAAGATGCCATGGACGCAGCCAGAACGACATAAGCCAGCTGACTGATGGTCGAATAAGCGAGCCGCGCTTTCAAGTTATCCTTGGTCAGCGCGACGACAGAGGCTGCGACCAAAGTATAGGCAGCGACCCAGGTGAGCCATTCCGCAGAGCCGGTGCTCGCCAGAAAATCGATACCAAAGATGTAAATGACGACTTTCAAGACCGAGAACACCCCGGCTTTCACGACGGCAACGGCATGGAGTAGAGCACTTACGGGCGTCGGCGCCACCATGGCGGCTGGCAGCCAGCGATGGATAGGCATCAAAGCCGCTTTGCCAATACCGTACATGAAGAGGAACAACAGAACACCGGTGACGCCGGCACTAGCATGCCCTTGTAAAATACCGCCTTTAACGAAGTCCAGCGTGCCCGTCAGGCTGTAAACCCAGATGATAGCGGGCAGAAACAAACCAATAGAGGTGCTGATCAAAATACCCAGATAAATCCGACCACCCCGTAATGCATCGGCATTGCCCTTATGGGTGACAAGGGGGTAGGTGGATAGTGTCAAGACTTCATAAAACACAAATAATGTAATCAAGTTGCCGGAAAAAGCGACGCCCATGGTCGCCGCGATGGCGACGGCAAAGCAAACATAGAAACGTGTTTGTTTGGCTTCGTTGTTGCCGCGCATATATCCAATTGAATAGATGGAGTTTATGATCCACAAAGTGGAGGCAACGGCGGCAAAGGTCATGCCAAGCGGTTCGACTTTAAGAACCAAAGCAATTCCGGGTAACATTTCAGACATATGCACGACAGGTTCAATGCCATTCATTATGGATGGCAGAATACTGAATACGTTCGCACAAAGCACGGCCGCAGTTACCAGCGTGACAGTTTCCCGGATATTTGGAGCTGAATGGGCAAGTGTAATTCCCAACGCGCCAATGAGCGGAATAATCAAGGTCAGTGCGACATGCGTTTCCAAGGAGAATATCATTTTACGATCCTCCTAGAAGAAAGGTGGCTGCCGCTTCGGCAAAGCCCACGTTAATGGTCGTGTCGATACCGAAATAAAAGCTGCCTAGAATAAAAATCCAGCAGGGGATCAACATGGACATCGGCGCTTCTGCTTTTTCGGAGCCTTCTGGTGGCGATCGGAAATAGGCGACTTCAACAACGCGCCAAATATAGATAACCGCTAGCAAACTTGAAATTAAAACAGCGACGACCAGCGCATATCCGAGATATGAGCCTTTTTCCAAGGCGGCCAGAATAAGAAACCATTTGCTGATAAATCCGGGTGTCAACGGCACGCCAATCAAGCCGAGCCCTCCCAGCACGAACCCAAATGTCGTGATTGGCATGCGTTGCCCAATGCCTTCGAGGTCTTTCAGGTAAACGGAACCAACCGCATAGAACATACAACCAACAGAAAGAAAGAGGCCGGTTTTAACAATAGCATGGTTAAACACATGGACGAGCGATGCCGTCAATCCGCTTTCGCTGGCAAGTGAGATACCAAGAACCATATAGCCGAGTTGGGCGACGCTGGAGTAGGCGAGTAACCGTTTGAGGTTTTTCTGAAATATTGCCACAGCGGACATGGACAGAAAGCCGATGACAGCGAGCGGCAACAGGATGTCAGCAAGATCGATGATACCGAAACTGTAATCGCCGCCGAAAACCGTATAGATGAACCGGATCAACAGATAGACAGATACTTTGGTCGCTGTGCCCGCAAAAAAGGCGGTAACGACGCTTGGCGCATAGGTGTACCCGTTAGGCAACCAGATATGGAACGGGAAAAGAGCCAGTTTAATGACAATCCCCACAACCAGGAAACCAACAGCGGCACGTATGGGCCGAGTATCTTCAATATCTGAAAATCGCGACGCAATATCCGCAATATTCAACGTGCCGGTCATGACGTAGAGCAAGCCGACGCCGATAAGAAAAAAAGTCGCGCCGACGGTTCCAATAATTAGGTATTGGTACGCGGCCGTAAGCGCGCGCCGGTCATTCTGCGCACCGGCAGCAATCAACACATAGGACGATAGCGACATGATTTCGAGGAATACAAATATATTGAAAGCGTCGCCGGTAATACAAATGCCCATCATTCCTGTCAGAGCAAGCAAATACGCGGCATAAAACAAACCCTGTTGTTTTTCAGGAATTTCACTGGTGATGCTTTCTCGTGCATATAGCAAGACGCCAGTGCTGATGCCGCTGATGATCAGCAACAAAAAGGCGTTTAAAGGATCGACAAGATATTCGATCCCCCAGGGCGGCGCCCAACTACCCAGTTCATAAGAGATTGGCCCCGTCGCATTGACTGCCAGGATCAATTGAATGCTAATTAGGAACGATATCGCACTGATGATCGTGGTTAGCGCCCAAGGTAGGCTCTTGCCCTTGAGAAGTGCACAAACGGCGGCGGAAAGCAAAGGAATGACCACGACGAGGATCGGATAATGGGCGGACCAGAAAGCCATTCTACTTATCTTCCTCTATCTCAAGTTCGAGGATCTCGTCTTCATCAATCGTCCCAAAAGTTTCCTTGATCCGGACAACAAGCGATAATCCAAGCGCCGTCGTCGCGACGCCAACCACAATGGCTGTGAGGATAAGTACATGGGGCAGGGGGTTTGAATATACAGGCTCAGGTGCACCTTCCAGAGCTTCAACGACAATTGGAGCCGTGCCGCCGGTGATTTTTCCCATGCTGATATAAAACAGGAAAACTGAAATCTGGAATAGGGAGAGCCCAATGAGTTTTTTAACGAGATTGCTCCGGCTCATAACAGTGTACAAGCCGATCATAAGTAGAATGATGCAAATCCAGTAATTGAAATAACTAAAATACATTTCTGGTCCCTAATCCGGCATCTTTGAGACAGGATCTGCACGTCCGACAAACGCGTAGTAGATTGCCAGCATGGCGGCGGCAACAGTGATGCCAACGCCGAGTTCGATTAACAATATCCCGAGATGTTGACCACTGACCGGGTCGCTCGATAGAACATTGTAGTCGAGGAAATTACCGCCCAACAAAATGCCAACGATGCCAACGCCTCCATACAGAAGGACACCAAAAGCAATCAAATACAAAACAGCGTTCTGACTCAAAACCCGTTGGGTAAATTGCAATCCGAATATGAGCGCATACAGAATAAATCCGGCCGCAAAAATTACACCAGCCTGGAATCCGCCTCCGGGCCCATAATCTCCATGAAACTGAACATAAAGTGCGAACAATAGAATAAACGGAATCAGGAGCTTAGCGATAACGTGCGGGATAAGGTCATGGTCACTGCCAATCCCTAATAAATTGCGGCTTTGGCCGTTTCTTGATGTTGTGTTTTCTTTTTCTTCGTCGGTTTTCTTGCGTCTGCGCTGGCCGAGAATGAGCAGCACACCGATACCGGCCGTAAAGACAACAGTGGTTTCCCCAAAGGTATCAAATCCACGGTAACTGGATAGTACCGACGTTACCATGTTCGGGACACCAATTTCAATTGGACTGATCTCGATGTATCGAGGCGCAACATGGGTATGAACCGGGTTATCCGGACTACCATAAGTGGGCAATTGATATGTCGCGTATACGAGAACAGCTCCGACAGCTAAACAAATTGCCATAGGTGCCGGGGCTATTTTTATGCCTGCTTTTTCTTGAGATCCGACAAGCGCGAGTGTGCCGATATACAGAACAGTACTTATTCCAGCGCCAACGGCCGCTTCTGTGAAGGCTACGTCAACGGCATCGAGGCTGACAAAAACAAGCGCCATGATAAAGCTGACAATACCGAGCAGCATAGTTGCCACGAACAAGTTGCGCACTGTCAATACTGTCAGCGCCCCGGCAACCAGCAGAAACATTAAAAAAATGTCAATAAACTGAGCTATGATCATTCCTCCCAATCACGCGTCATTACTTTGTCCGTCCGCGGGCTCGTCATCGCCTGCTTTAAATCCATCCAGTTTGGGTTTCAAACCTGCCACGAAACTGGCATGGGCAAGGGCATAGGATGCTGTGGGGCTGGTAAAGAATACAAAGACAATGACCATGAGTAATTTTACTGTAACCAACGAGAACCCGCTTTGAAAAGACAGTCCGACAAAAATTAGAAAGGTGGCCAGTGTATCGGCCATGCCGCCGGCATGGACCCGAGTGTAAAGATCCGGAAGGCGGAGCAAACCGAGACCTGTGACTAAAAGGAGGAGGCTTCCGGCAATCAGCAGGACCCAGGTTGCTATATCCAGGACAATATCAATCATCATGAATCCTCAGACTTGGAAAGCCGGCCGCGCAAGGTACCAAATTTGAAATATTTTAAGACGGCGAGTGTGCCAATAAAATTCACAAGGGAGTAGACGAGCGCTAAATCCAGAAAATCAGGTCTGCCGGTAAGGAAACCACCTACACCAATAAGCAAAACGGTTTTTGTTCCGATTGCATTGACTGACAGGATGCGATCGTAAGAAGTGGGCCCGAGGATCGCGCGACTGAGTGCGAAAGCGATACTCACAAGAATTGCGATCGCCGTTATTGCATAAATGATCATCCTTCCCCCATAACTTTCGTGACCCTGCGATCCATCTCGCCATTTTTTACACCGTCGGCGGACGATTGCGTCAAAGAATGAACAGTTACCTCATCACCGTCCAAGTCGACAGTAACTGTGCCTGGTGTCAGCGTAATTGAATTGGCATAGATAACTTTGCCGAGATCAGAAGTCTGTGTCACTTTTGTCGTGAACAGGGAGGGGTTAAGATATTTTCCAGGGAAAAGAACACATTTGGCAACATCTAAATTTGCTTTAAAAATTTCGACAAGCAACCAGCCCCAATACATTACAATTTTTGGGCCTAAATGTAGCGGATGTCCTTCATGGTCAATAACGTCCATGCGCCGGGCGATGAGAGCCGTCAATAGACATGAGGCGACACCGAACCCAGTAATCAAAGGTGTATAATGACCAGATAAAAGCAGCCAAACCGCCATTAGAACAAGAAAAAGACTGATGGTTTTTAGCAAGTTGCAATCTTCCCCTGTTTGACGACGATCAGTTTAAACCAATTATTTATTGAACTTCTTTCTTTTGTATATGCCACGGGAATTACCTGCCTGCAAGAGCGAACAGGGCAGGAAGTGTTGCAAAGTGTTTTATTGATCAAGTCAGAAGCAAACTGGGTAGAAATAGATGTTTTACTACCATTTCAAATGGAGAAATTTCTAATCAAACTCGATAAAATAGGATTGGAAATGGCTTGTATAATCTAGAAAGGTTTCTGTGTGGCGGCATGATGCCACTGGGCTGGTTTGGAATGTTTTGAAGATGAGATAACGCGAATATTGAATTTATGATTAATAATATGCTAACCTATCTCTCTGGCAGGAAAGAGAAAAAGTGCGTCTGGTAGTTGTGGGAGTATTTTATGACGGCAAAAATCGAGCAGTTACATAGCAAAGATGAAGTCCGAGCGTCAGTTGAACCTCAGGAAGTGTCCTTTGAATTAACCGGCCGGGTTAAGTGGTTCAATACGGCGAAGGGGTTTGGCTTTTTGACGCCTGTTAGCGAACCAGGCGACATCTTTCTTCATTTGTCCTGCCTGCGTGAAGCCGGCCATGAGTATGTCGCTGAAGGGGTCAGTATCAGCTGCGAAGTTGTGCGCCGGGCTAAGGGCCTGCAAGCAATTAAAGTACTTGATATTGATACATCCACGGCGGTGCCGTTTGAACCTTTGCCTGTCGCAAAAGATAACGTAACCACACATCCCGCAGTACAAGGCGAAGGAGATTTTGTCGACGTGGAAGTGAAATGGTTCGATCCTGTAAAAGGATACGGTTTCTTGTCTCGCGGAGAAGGAACCCAGGATGTATTCGTCCATATGGAAACTTTGCGGCGCGAGGGCGCATTACCAATACAGGCAGGTCAACGGTTTCGGGTACGTATAGGGGATAGCGATAAAGGTCCGCAGGTCGCCGAAATCGAACGCCCTGAGTAAACATACTCACGGCGTTCGGATCCATTTAAAATTAATCTAAGGCAATGGCATAGCTCTTGATCGGCGGTATTTCCTTTATGAGGCCGCGGCCCTTCATGAATTTGGCAAAACGGTTATATCTACCAACATCAAGTGCTCCGGGACGCAATGCAAAGCGGGGCAAGGTCGCTGCCCAAGCCTCTTTGTTGAGTTTATTATCTAACTCTTTGTGCTTTTTAATAAAGAGAGACCAGCTTTCATCGGGATGATTGATAAGATATTGAACGGCTTCTTCCAACGCCCTTACAAATGGTTTGAGCCGTTCGTCTGAAAGCTTCTGGCTATTGGCGATAACAATCAACTCATCATAGCTTGGTATGCCTTCTTCTTCTGGATAAAAAGCATGGCCTGGTCGCCCCTCGATTTCCATTTGAAACAATTCAAAATTTCGATACGCCCCAATAACGGCATCAACCTGACCTGACAATAAACTTGGTGAAAGCGAAAAATTTACATTTATCAAGGTAATGTCTTTCGTTGTCAGCCCCACCCCCTCAAGCATCACGCCTAGAAGTGCTTCGTCAAAACCACTGACAGAATATCCTACTTTCTTGCCCTTTAGATCTGCGATCGTTTTAACCGGGCCGTCTTTAAGGACTAGCAAGGTATTCAATGGCGTCGCAACTAGTGTAGCTATACGGGTGACCGGTAAGTCCGCGGAAATTTGATAATATAACTGAGGCTGATACGTAATGGCCAGATCGGCCTTGCCCGCGGCGACTAGTTTTGGCGGGTCACTGGCATCTGCGGGAGCAATGAGCTCAACATCGAGTCCGTATTTTTTAAACAAGCCTTTTTCCTGCGCGACAACAAGAGTGGCGTGATCAGGATTAACAAACCAATCCAATATCACTGTAAGTTTTTCAGCGGCATTGGCAGCGCTTACTTGCATAAGCATAAATGCAAGGATAACGAGGAACCTTAATTTCATTAATTTTCTCCGGAGTGAATTTCTAACGGTTTATTTGGTCAGGCTGCCACGGCATGATACGGCGTAAAATGTGGTCAACCAGATAATATAGAGATATCGCCATAAGCGTGAGAACAAATAGGCTGGCAAAAAGTAGATCTGTCTGGACGCGGGCATTTGCATGAAGCATGAGAAAGCCCAGTCCCGCAGAAGAACCGACCCATTCTCCGACAATGGCACCAATAGGAGCAACGGCAGCGGCAACGCGTATGCCAGAAGATAGTGACGGTAAAGCAAAGGGTATTTTTATATATCGATAATTCAAAATGAGCTTCGATAATTTTGATTTTGTACTTCGTTGTTGCAAAAGACTGGAGAGACTTGTCCAGGCAGGATCTGTTCGGTTTAGTCCGTCGAGAAAACCAACAGCTACGGGAAAGTATATGATCAAAGCACCGACGATTATTTTAGGGCCAATACCGTACCCAAGCCAAAGCACGAGAATAGGGGCAATGGCAAAAACCGGAACAGCTTGGCTGGCAATCAAGACAGGAAATACCCATTGACGCACCGGTCGGTATGCCGAAATCATTAGCGCTGAAAACATCCCAAAGGTAAGACCCACTAGCAGCCCAAGCAAGATTTCAATCGCTGTAATGACAGCGTGCTCGGCAATTAAGCCTATTTTACTGACCAGCGTATTGAGGACGAGCATTGGCGACGGCAAGATATATTTCGGTAAGCCTGTTATCTCGGTAATGGCACCCCAAACAACAAGTAAACCCATAATTATTATAATCGGCCGCAGGTAATTCATACAGCGTCACCGTCGGTTAGCGCAAGCTGGCGCATAATTTCTGAATATTGGTGTTTCAAATAATCATCTGTTGGGTCGCGTGGAATAACGCCTTCGGGTATGATTTCCGGAGATAATGTGACGGGAGACCCGGAAAGGACGTGAACGACATGTCCCAACCGTAAAGCCTCCATCGGGTCATGAGTGATAAGCAATACCGTCTTTTCTTGTAATAGATCTGCCGCCAATCCCTGCAGCCGGAATTTGGTGATAGCGTCAAGGGCCGAAAAAGGTTCGTCCATGAGAACGATAGGGCAATTATCCATTAATGTTCGAGCAAGAGCTACGCGTTGCCGCATGCCGCCGGACAGTGTATCTGGACGAGCGGTTTCACGGTCTGCCAAACCAACATACTTCAGAAGCTCCCGGGCACGATCAAAATCAGGGGTGTCTCCTCTGAGCCTTGCGCCAATAACAACGTTGTCAATCGCGGAGGCCCAGGGAAGCAAAAGGTCCTTTTGGTCCATAAATGAGATTCGATTGCCTAATGGGGCATTATCGCTGCAACTAAGGGAACTACCGGAAGGTAAAGGGATGAAGCCAGCGATGATTTTCAAAATACTGCTTTTACCGACACCACTAGGCCCGAGTAAGCAGGTAATTTTACCAGGTTTTAAAGAAAGCCGCAGATCGTTGAGAACAAGAATGTCGCCAAATGTCAATTCGGTTAGTCGTAAATCAAGTCCAA
Organism: Sneathiella sp.; assembly: GCF_036960985.1. Lineage (NCBI taxonomy): Bacteria > Pseudomonadati > Pseudomonadota > Alphaproteobacteria > Sneathiellales > Sneathiellaceae > Sneathiella > Sneathiella sp. The sequence goes on from NZ_JBALWD010000015.1 coordinate 40,289, forward strand.
TTCGTGCATCTGCTTGATTAGCGGCGATGGGCGCGCTACCCTTTGCTCGAAATCGATTATTTGAGATGTCAGAGGCCATTAATAACTCGTTCCTACGCAGGTATTAGCCTGATCAGGTACCGGGGTCGTTCCTGTATTGGAACCTCTCAGCCGACATGGCTCCCCCCGAGGAGGGGCCACTATAGGGAATATATTTTTCTCAGCAAAGGAAATTTGGGAGAATGTGTCTGAACATTGGGAAATTTTACTGCAGTTGTACTCTGGTGGCTCTATTTTGCCTTCTTTTCTCGACGACTTCAACGGACGCGAGCGAGTTTGAGACGCGCTCGATATCTGTGAAAACAGTTTCACAGGAGATCAGACTACTTGTGGAGGTCGCGGATAACCAATCACTTCGGAATAGGGGATTAATGTATCGAGAAATGCTCGAGCCAATGTCAGGTATGCTGTTCGATTTTAATAAACCGACGCCCGTTTTTATGTGGATGAAGAATACGCCGCTATCGTTGGACATGTTGTTCATAGATGAACAGGGGAAAATTCTATATATAAAAGAGAACACAATACCGGGTTCACTTGACACGATCTCAGCCTCTCAGCCTGTTCGCGCAGTCTTAGAAGTTGCAGCGGGTTTTGCGCTAAGGCACGAAATCAGAATAGGCGATACCGTCAAGGATATTATTTTTAGTAATTATTAGAGTAATGCGTAAGAAAGTGCCGACATAAAAATGAAAAAGAATATCGGAGAAGCCAATATCCCCGAAGGGTTCGAGGAAGTCATCGGGGCAGCTCCTTTTGCCAATCGAAATGGTCCGTATTATGAAAAGAAAATTGATGATGAAGTTTCCATACGAGCTTTTCGGGCGGCAGAAAAACATTTGAATGGTGTAAAATTAGTTCATGGTGGCATGTTGATGTCTTTTGCTGATTCAGCGCTTGCCCGCGGCGTTATTCGTGCAACCGGTCGTCGCTGCGTCACCATCAAGATGAATTCGGAATTTTTATCACCAGCACGTGCCGGTGATTGGATAGAAGCCCATGTAGAGGTTATAAAAAGTACCAAAACTGTGGTTTTTGTTCGAGGAGAGCTCAAAGTAGGACGCCGAACGATCTTTAAAGCCGATGCGATATTTCATTACGTTCATGTTGGGCGTGACTAAAATTCTTCCATCAAAAACATGGTGAGTGGCTCTCGTGAAAAAAAGATGAAGTTTTTTCGATCATTCACTTGCGGGGCGCTCCGCAATAGTATAGATCATCACCTCACGTTCGGGGCGTAGCACAGCCTGGTAGTGCGCTCGCTTTGGGAGCGAGAGGTCGCAAGTTCGAATCTTGCCGCCCCGACCAATATAAAAACGCTGTAAAACAAGATTTTACAGCGTTTTTTTTATACCTAAAATTAATATCTTATGTTCTGGCGTTTTCCCTTATATTGAATGTTGTGTCGTTTCGATTGCCGTAATTGAAAATTTCTCTAAAATAGAGGTCAAATAGGTTTCTAAGGGATTACAGTGTCATGTTTAAATTTATTATGAAGTCAGAAATTTCAAAAATGGTTTCCGCCGGACTTTTGGCGATAGGAATAACTTTTACCGCATTTACGGTTTCAGCCGAACCCTTCACGGGATTGAAAGCTGCTTCACCACAACCCAATGCAGCTGAATTGACGCCAGGCCTTGCCGTCCAATATTATGGGGCGAAATTCAATAGCCTCGAGGACTTGGAAGGTTGGATGAAGTATGACGACGGGACTCCCGGTATCCCAATACCCATGTTGAATTACCAGGTTGGTGAAGGCGATGTATTGACGACTAAAAGTAACGATTTTGTCGGCGCTATCATCACAGGTTTTATCAAGATGGATAAGCCGGGGCGTTACACATTTATGGTTCATTCGAATGATGGGGTTTATCTGGCAATCGGTGATAAGCTGATTTATGAATTCCCAACGGTTCATGCAGATGCGTTTTCAGATGAATTAGTACTTGAGATTTCCGAGCCGGGCTGGTATCCGATCCACATTAAGTATTTTGAAAAGAAGAACACATCTACTCTCGAACTTTATTGGGAAGCCCCAAATGGGGGAGATATGGATTATGTTCCAGCAGAAGCGTTCGCACATATAGGAAAGTAAGGCAGCATGAGCCTCAAAGCGAGAATTTTTCAGCCGGCTAAAAACGCCATGCAATCGGGCCGTAAGGGTACCAAGCATTGGCGTTTGGAATATGCACCTGCTGCGCATAAATATGTAGAACCGTTAATGGGCTGGACAGGTTCGTCAGATACGACGCAGCAAATCGTCGTGGATTTTGATGATAAAGAAAGCGCGATCGATTTTTGTCAGTCAAATGACATTGACTTTACGGTATTTGAGCCTAAAAAACGCAAGCTGCATCTGAAAACCTATGCTGACAACTTTTCTTTTAGCCGTGTGAGAGGCTGACCCTGCGTCGATGCAAGAGATAATGGCCCCGTAGCTCAGCTGGATAGAGCAATTGACTTCTAATCAATAGGTCGCACGTTCGAGTCGTGCCGGGGTCACCATATAAGCCGTTGAAAATGTTATATTTTCAGCGGTTTTTTATTTTCTGAATAATTTGTTGATTTCAATAGGTAAGCACCGGGTAAGCATTTAGTTCTGTAATTTATGATAGATTGGCGTATATAATGATCTATGATTGAGGATGCCTCCACGCCGTAAGTTAGGTCATGGACCATTAAATATGGCATTCCAATTTCGTTGTCCGCTTATCGCTAATAACCAGACTATAATAAAGGAGCGTAAATTAGTCCGAGTCTGACCCAAAGGAGACTTCCTTATTTGATTTCGCGAAAGACAGCAATGCGGACAAAGCAGCCTTTCAGCCTGCTAGTAAAACTCAATTTGCGTTCTTCTTGGCTGCAATAAAGTAGCTAGATGCCCCCGAAAATATTTTCTGTGTTTCCGCAGCTTGAAAGTCACCGCCACTTACCAACTCATCCAAGTCAGAGCTTTGAAGCCGTCGTATCGGGACAGGAATGATCCCAAGCCTACACAATAGACGAACAAGCTGAATTTGGGCGCTAACAATAAGAGACATCTTATCCCGCAAGCACGGCGTTACAGAAATAAAACTCCCCTCAGGCTTTAGAAGTTCATGTGCCCTCCGCACGACGCGTTGCGGATCGGGCACTGTATGGAGCATGTTGAAGGCTAAAATGACATCAAACGAGCCTTTGCTGAATCCTTCGTCAAAAATATCGGCCTGCGCAAAGCTGACGTTACCAATGCCATTTGCGGCTGCTTTTTCCTTTGAAAGTTCAATCATTCTGCCAGCAATATCAATGCCTTGAATTTCTCCCACATGGCTGGCTAGTTCACAGGCTGTCGTGCCTGTTCCGCACCCATAGTCCAAAACAACATCGCTTTCCTTGAGGTGCCTCTTTGCGCATTCCCTTGATGTTTGATGGATATGTTCAAATCGCTCTTCGGTCCGGTCGTAGTTGTCGGCAGATTTATCCCAGAACTCTTTCGGTTTACTCATCGTGCGGCTTCCATAAAATTCAGAACTGTGTGGCGCTCCCGATGAGTGCCAGAGGACTTACTTCAACGCGTTCTTCTGATCGGTGATCCTACTTGACCCCTGCCAACCACCTTACGTCATTCGACGTGTTGTCTACAATCCGGACCTGACTGTGGTTGTCAGTTTGGGCTCGGAGTTGTCGTTTGCTTCAAATTCAGCTAATGACCCCTATTGGCACAAAAGAGACCTTTAGCGACACCATACTGAACGTCCGCTTTTGACCCAAAGCAGACATTCGTATCAGCAGAAAACAACGTTGCAGAATAAACATGGAGGATTAAACTTGCCGCCTGATCAGTTGCATCATCATCTTAATAAGTCTGCTTATAGGGAATTTTTAAGCGGTCATAAGCATAATGTTTGATACATTCTGCAAGCCCGTCATCAGGTGAATATTTGTCGATAAAGCCGATTTCGTCTCTGATCTTATGGGTTGAGACATAAAAATCCTGCTTGAAATCAAATTCTTCTGTTGGGCTATCAGAGACAATTATTTGGCCTTTCCAGCCGCAAAGTACTGCTATTTTTTTACACCATTCAAGGTCAGAATAGGGCCTTTCTTCCGCAACATTATAATAGTGATGGCCTTTCTGATTAGCCTCGATAACTTTAAAGATCGCGTAGGCTGCATTTTTGTGCAAACAGCGGGAAAATTTCCAATCAGCCTTTTGCCTTGGAATCTCTATTTCATTGTGGCCATCCAGCATTGCATCAAGGTAATTGCTGGTCCTTCTTTTATCCGGCCAGCCATAGATTGCCGGAAGTCTTAAAATTGTGACGTTTGAAAGTACATTCAGATAAGTCCTTTCTACATTCAGTTTGTCATATTTTTGACCCTCAATTCCTAATGCTGTACGCAGCGCCATATCCTCGGCAATGGGGCATTGCTGATACTCAACATCTTCTGTCCTGTGAATTTTTGCGTAAGCGGAATAGACATCAATGCTGGATATAACGATCACGGGCATACTTGGATTTATTCGTTGAACTAGCGATGATGTGTTACTTGCATCCTGTGTAGTAAACGGGATCATATCAATAAGGTAGTCCGGCGACACTTCCTCTATTATGCGTTCCAATTCAGCGCTGTCGTTTCTATCCGCTTTGAAAGCACGTTCAGTAAAGTAGCTTCGACCGTTTCTGGTTACAGTATTTATTTCAGAATCCGGAAGATCTGAATAAATTTCCTGTATCGCATGGGGACCAATAAGCCCTGTTCCGCCAATAAATAAGATCTTCATATTCTTATCACTTATGGGTCATTATATCCGTTTGTAAGTGAACTATACTTCTTTATCTGTAACGGTAAAGTCATCGTACTTTCCAAACGACCCAAGACTTCTGCTTCTGGCACTTAACTGACCTGGTCAGTGGTGTCTTTCAAGATCTGCTTCTGAAGGGGTAGCAGACATGCCGGATGTGCACAAAAGTTGCCTGCTATTGACCCAAAGCAGACGTTGTTAAAAAGCTTTCGCAGACCCAAATCCGATTAACACCGGAGATTGCTTGTTGGCGTAGAATAAGTATTATTACCATCAAAGAAACTTACGAGGCATATTGGGGGAGGCCGGGAATGGGGAGTTCTATACCTAGAAGATGGATTGTGCTTCTGGGTTTGGTTGTCGCCAGATTGGCCTTTGGATTTCAACTTCAGACCGTTAGCGTCTTAGCGCCCGGTCTCATGCAAGGGCTGGCCCTCGATCTTATAGAAATGGGAACACTTGTCGGTTTGTTTATGTTGCCGGGTCTTCTGCTTGCCTTACCTGGCGGCATGATCAGTCAAAAAATTGGAGAACGCCGCTTTCTAATTGGTTGCCTCCTGGCGATGGCATTTGGAGGGTTTCTGTGTGGCATGGCTGAAGACTATTCAACACTTTGGATTGGCCGGTTGATTTCCGGTTTTGGCGCGATTGGCATCAATGTCGCAATGAGCAAGATCGTCATCGATTGGTTCGCTGGAAAAGAAATCAACACAGCTATGGCTATATTCCTCTCAGGCTTTCCGGTTGGCATTGCCCTGGCGTTGGTTTCATTGGGCCATTTGGCAACACCCGATGGTTGGCCATTGGGTCTTCATTCAGCAGCAATGTTCAGCTTTGTGGCTCTCCTCGTTTTTCTTGTTTCTTACAGACGAGCACCCGTTTCTAGTAGTCAGGGCGGGCCCGCGCCAAGGCTAAATTTCGCCGAAGTGGCCTTGGTTAGCGTCGCCGGTCTGATTTGGGCCCTTTACAACGCAGCCTTCATGATCACCGTCAGCTTTGTCCCCCTTTATCTAATAAGTGAAGGACACAGTGCCGTTGGCGCCGCATCGTTGATGGGGATCGGCGTATGGGCGTCAATCTTTGGCGTCCCATTTGGGGGAATTGTTGCTGACAAAATCAGGCGGGTGAATTTATTCATTATCTCCTCACTCCTATTCTGGGCGGTTAGCATACTGTTGGTGATACCGTTTTCTCATTCCACATTCTCGTTGGCGATCCTATTAGCTGCAATGACGTTCGTCAGCAGTTTGTCGGCGGGGCCCATTGTCGCTCTAACCTCTGAAGTGCTTCGAGCCGAAGTGCGAAGTACTGGCATGGGGGTATTCTATATGTGGCTCTATGGCGGTTTGGCGCTAGGACCGATGATGGGTGGTTACGTCAGCGATGCGGTCCGCGATCCCGTCGCGCCAATATATCTAATTACGACATTGTTAGTCGTCGCTGCCATGACGCTTGGACTTTTCCGTTTGCTCCAGTCCCGTTACCCGCATAATGAACTGAGCTAGATACCAGCCCACTGAACGTCGCCTATTGGCACTTTTCAGACCTTTTCAGGTTTGCGAGTTTATGTCCGTAACTGCGCGGAAAGCAGAAGTTATTTCTGAGAAATCTGAAAATCCGTTTTCAAAGTCCGCTATGAGGGGCAAAACGGACTCAAATTATTGGCCGTCAATACTTCTCAGTTTGACCCAAAGGAGACCTCCGCAATTGATTTCACGAACGACAGCAATGCGGACAAAGTGACCAAACTCAAATATCGGCCAATTGCTGAACTGGGCGGAAAGCGGGCATCGGTCTCTTAAAGCTCGCCCTCAGTAAAACAAGTCAAAGCAGACATTCAGAATGATAAGACTGGGAATATCACTAACTACTGCTTCGGGTCCATAGTGCAAGTGGTCCCAAAATCAGAAAATGTCTACTTTAGTAAAATTGGGTTACGATTCCGCACCCAGCCTATTCGGCACTTGAACACGGCATCAGAGCATTGCAACCTGCGCCAAAATAGGAGATGCTATATCTTTCCCAGAACTGGAGAATTCATTGGGTGAAGGTGAAATTAAAAGAAATAGGGTACGGCTTGCACCATTGGTTCGGTTGTCCTTGTCCTTTGACAGGGAATTAAACCTCGATGATAATCAGGCTTTCAACAAGGAGTTTTATCACAAGTACATAGAACGACACTTAGAAGCTGAAGCGAAACTAAACAAAACCTTACGCGCCTTGTTGATGGTTAATACCATTATGTTTCTCGTTTTGAATGGACAAGATTGGACAATACCGTTTGCTAAAGTTCAAGTTTCCAAAATCCCTGCAATACAAGAAATATTGCTCTTTTATTCATCAATGACATTCTTTTTCGTGTGTTCGACTTTTGTAACAAAACAGTGTTACTCAGTGATAATAGACCAATGCGGAAATCGGATTGTGAATAACGATCGGGTTGATCCAGATTTCTACAATGCGGCTTCAAAATACTTCGAGTTTTTTTTAAAATTGTACCGTCCCAAGCTAAATATTTGGGGGATTGATTTTTTCAAGCATGGATGGGGCTTTACGGTATTTTCACTGGTGATCACTCTCATCTTGTTAACTGTTGTGATGGTTATACCTATCGTGCATATTGTCCTGATCGTGGTTGCTTCAATGCAAGCTTATCAAACTGACTGGAATGAATATGCAAAGCTACTTCTTATCGGTTCTGTTGTCCTGATGAATTTTGGTGGTCTAGCTATGGTTTTTGGAATGAATAAAAACTTCGATTTCTTTGAAATCGAACATCCAGCCGAACAAAAAACTGAATCCGAGTTGAAGAAAACTCCGCCTGATTAGGTAGTCTAAATGGTCATGTGTGGATGCCACATAGGCACCGATTCCGACATTTGCAATCTATTCAGCAAACGGTCGCTAAGTCCGCATAGCTGCTTATCAACTTATCAAATTAAGCGTCTTTACGCGAATGTCAGCTTTGGAGAAATGCAAAGCGTAAAACATATCGGGCTCGAAAGTCGGCTGTTGGCCGGAAGTACCATTGCGCAAAGCTATGTCGTAGGTCTTAAAAGGGCTCAAATTAGCCTTTCGCTGCAAGGTGCATGGATGTCCGCTTCTGGCACTTCACGGAAGTTTAGGCCTGAGTCATCTAACGACTGCGACACGCTCTTAAGCCGACCTTATGAGTAAGGTACCGTTGAGCATTGTATATAATTCCGCAGCCGTATCGTATCGAAACATATTACGCAACGAAAAGGCACTCCCTACGTAACGTATCGTTACGTAGGAGAGGGAATGACAACTCAGATATTTCTTTCCGCTCATAGGCTCAAACCCCTTACGCTTCTTTCTACATCTATCCCTAAGAGAATATCTACGCCTGTTCCCGCCATGAGTTTATTTTTCTACTCGTTTCCGCTACGGTGCGTTTTCTCTGTAATGCTCAAATTTCTAGTAAGGACTTGGTTGGAATGGATAATTGGGAAATCTGGAAAACGGGCGTTTATCTGGCCGAGGCCGATACTCACTTCGGTGATAAGGAGACGGTAGAAAAGTATAATCAGAATTATACGGCCCCTTCATTTGTAGGTGTTCTGGAAAGAATGAAAGAGAATGCAGAGATCGGTCTGGAAGGCTGGGATATTTTAAAGGATGTTGCGCCACCGGTAAACCCGACCCGCAAGATTGCCGATGACCTGAGAAAGAAGTTGAAAGCGGCTGTCCTACGTAACGTTAGGAAGGGTGTATTGATTGGCTATGGCTTTTCAGTTCCAAGGCGTGCCGACGACGAACCGCAAAAAGTGCCCGACGATCTCTGGGGTGTCTATTCTTCCTTTTCATCCGACAATGTTTTGAAATCCGATAGTCTGAAAATGGAAAAGGTGCGTGTCGTGTATGTGGGCTGGTTGAACAAAGTAAATTCAGAAGCTCCAAAACTAGCGGGTAGACCAACGCGACAGGACCATATCGTTGAAGCATTCGAAACACTGGCTGATCAGGACCTGATCGATTTTTCCAAGCCCGCTACTGCTTGCCATGATCTCGTCCGTCAATGGGTTTTAAAGAATTATCCCAATGAGGAGAACAGCGACAAGGGGTTGGGCACAAAAGCGATAGCGAAGCATATCAATTCATTGTTCAGGCAGTATAAAGCGGCCTGTCTATAAACTATAAATCCCCTACCTATTTATAGCATTATTAATAGCCAATAGTTTCCGTCAAGTTACCTCCATTGACACACTCAACGTTTATGGAGGTCTTATGACACATACAGTTATCAAAGAACAATCAGCCGAATATTATGACGGTTTAATCAACGAGAAGCAGGCGGCGGAATTTCTCGGCTATTCGGTCCGGGCATTGCAGAACTGGCGGGTGCGGGGAGGCGGACCTCGCTTTGTCCGCATCTCCGCCCGCTCCATTCGTTACCGTCGCCGCGATCTGCTGACATGGATAGAGGAGCGGACAGTGGTGAGTACCTCGCAGCCGTCTCCGTATCTTGCGGGCTAAGGCTTTTCGGGATGGTGTGGTGCTTGAGGGCTGCAGCGGTTGCTGCGTCCCTCACTGTCCGGTTCCCTCTTCAAAACCGTTAAAAGCTTCTCCGGCGCGGAGCGCACCAACTATCAACTCATTCAAATCAACATCCGAAAACCCAAAAGGGGGGTCCTCGTAACACCCCCCTCTAGAAATTCCTGGCGTACTGGAGCGTAACGATGAATATCCGAAATTTATATGCAGGCTTTGATACCCTTGAAGTATCGTTTCAAGGCGCATTACCGAGAGAAATACTGGACGAGATGGAAGAGGAGAAAAAGATCGCCACAGATAAAACCGAAAACCAATTGATCACAATCGGACCGGGACAAGTAGAAGGCCATATCGGTCAAAGCGGTATGAAGGGCGGATACGCCTATACTTTCAGCACAGGGCCACTGGGCGAGCTCTGGAGCTTCAAGAATAACGCCAATGCCAGCGAGTGGAATATTGGCGTCAAGGTTTATGCGGAAAGCTTGGCCTCCTATCCCTATTGGGAAATCAAGGAACGGCTTTACCAACGATTAAAGGATATGGGCTGTATCTATGGCAAGGAAAGCCTGCGCCGTGTCGATTTCGCCATGGACTTCCTGATGCCGGAAACCTTCACAGTGTCCATTGATCAATTCGTGACACATCACCGCTCCAAAATATCGCCGTACCTGAAACTGGAAGACGTAGAAAAGGATACGGGAAACAATGACGGCACCTATGTATTCAGGGGGGGGCGGATTGAATCCGTCACCATTGGCAAGATGCCAGGGCGGCAGGTGATTGTCTATGACAAGCGAAAAGCGGCTCTGGACCTTGGAAAGCTCTTCTGGTTCAAGATTTGGGACATTGATCCGAAAGACAGAACGCAGAATGTGTGGCGTGTCGAGTTGCGAGCGGGAAAGGCGGAACTGAAGGAAAAGTGGAACATACGCACTTTCACAGACCTTGAAAATTCCATAGGCGATGTTTTTGCGCATGCAGCGTCAAAAATCCGTTATCACAATGAATTCCAGACAGATGCCAATGTCTCAAGGCAGCAACAACATCCCTTATGGGATGCCGTACATCTATGCCTGAATAAAAAACTGACGGAATATCGGTCGGGCCTGCTTCCCAGTCAGATCAAAGAGGTTATCGCAAGCCAGCAGAAGGAAATCTACATAGGCCAAATGATGGGCCTGATCGCAGGACTGGCAGTGATCGAAGGGATGGAAAGGGAAGAAATCCTGAATGGCTTGCCGGATCAGATTGCGCAGACTATCTCCAACCGGTTACACGATCCTGAAACGACCTTTTTTGAGAGTATGGAAAGGTCTCAGAAACGTTTGGTCTTTATCGCGGAGCCACAAATGGAAAGGTGTGTCAATCAGGCTGTACTTCCTCGCGAAAGTCATCCAAAAATATTGGAAGAACGGTTTCAAAGCCTAGCTAATCTTCTCTTCCACTAAGTTTGTTCTCATGTCAGATAGGCCTTAACGAAAGCCTGTTATACTATTTTGTAAAATGTCTATTTCTTGATATGATTGCATGGATTAGTGAAATTAAAAATACGAGGCTTTCTTTGGAAGAAACATGGAAAGGCTTAGGTGATCAGATTGATCAAACAGTTCATAAGAAAATCAACGAGCCTGACGGTAATAACGTGCAAATTTAAGACTACCAATTTTAAACCAATTTTTTGGAGTAACGGTGACACACGAATCTTTGGATAGACAGCAAATTGAAATACTGGTGCAACAAGATCCGAGCTTTGCTGGATTAGATATTTCCAGATTTAGCACGGTTTTTATGGTCCAGTTTCTACAAATGTTGGCTGGACGCACAATAAATGTCCACCAAATGATGGGCGAGATTAGGTTTATGGAGGAAAAAGGACAACCAACTCAGACAAAAAATGCCTTAATGTTCAGACATCCTCCCTTAAAAGGATTAATGAAGAAACATTTCACAGATGCTTCTTTCATTGTTAAAAATATTGGTATTCACTTTGGTTTGCAAAACAATGGAAACAGAAAACTGGATCAGTTAATAGAAAAAGCATTCCGTGAAAACACTTCTGGGTATGTGGACGACCAATTCATTGGTTGTCTAGCGGATGGCATGACAATGAAAGCACTTGAAGCTAGGGCGAGTAGAAAAAATTTGACAGGAGAATGGATAGTTTTTCAAAAGGACAAGGGCAAATATTATTATCTTACACTTGCGTCACATACTGAAGACGATGAAACCATTTATGGTCGAGTTTGTGATAGCTATGAAGTGGATTTTCCATTTTTAAGAAAAACTAGTGATAAGCAATATTAAAGGATATTTTTCTATTTCTATTTATAGTTGTTTCATACTATCATAATCTGCAAATAACTACTGTTGTAAACACGTTAGGAGATTGGGATGGGCTGGAAAGGGACTATTCGTTCGTTGGAAGCCGCGGCAAATAGAGCCGATAGAAATGCGGAGCGTAAAAGGAAGCAAAATCAGAAATTGCAAGCCCTTGCTAACGATGCAGCAAGCGTAAAGGCGTTTGAGGAGTATTTAAATCAGATAACAGGTCTTCATAGGCATGTTTCTTCTCAAAATACATACAATTGGAGAACCAAAGATCCTCGTGTGCCGGAGAAACCAACTAATCTGAAAAAGAATGAAAAGCGAGCACAGCAAGAACACGATGGCTTTATACCTAGTTTATTTCACCGACTATTTGGATTAACAGAGCGGAAAAAGAATAAACTGCAAGGAAAAGTTGCAGAAGCCAGAGAACATGACGAAAAAATTTTTGATGAGCTCAAATCGAAATATGAGGAAGATTATAGTAATTGGGAAATTCGTAATCTAATTGAGAATGGAAACCCAGATGATCTAAACAAGGCATATTTTAAGATTCTAAAAGAGAAAAATACCTTTACTAAAATTGGAGACATAGGTTCGTCTATCTCGATATTCTTAGAGGATAATGGTAATTTCTTCGCAACCGTTAATGTTCATGGTGACGATGTTATTCCAAACGAGAAATATACACTCCGTCAAAGCGGTACATTGTCGACAAAGAATATGCCGAAAGGCGAGTTCAATGAGCTTTATCAAGATTATGTTTGCAGCTGTGTTCTGCGAATTGCATTAGAAATATTTGCACTAGTACCTATTGAGAAAGTACTGATCAATGCGAATGATAATCTATTAAATCCTAAAACAGGCCATTTAGAAGAGCAGACGCTACTTTCAGTTTTAGTCGTAAAAAGAACAATAGAGCAGTTGAATATCGAAAACATAGATCCTTCTGACGCTATGGAGAATTTCTTGTGTAATATGAAATATACAAAGGCGAGGGGATTTTCTCCGGTCGATCCATTGTCAGAAATACAAGATGTGAATACCTAGTTGATACGGTTTAATAATAGATAAGATAAAAAAAGTTGCGCATTTTATGGTCTGTGAGGGCATGGTTTTTTGACCCTGTCCTGCATTTCGTGTAAGTGCCTCCTTACCTCTTCATTTAGGAATTACAATATCTATAGTTCTAGGGGCTATTCAAGTTTGATTTTCATAATGTTTGCGGCTTCCCTCAGCGGATCATCCGCCAGATGCGCATAGCGTTGCGTTGTCTGCGGCTGCGTATGTCCTAACAAACGTCCCACAATAGGTAAACTTACACCGCTCGATACAAGGTGGGAGGCAAACGTATGGCGGAGGTCGTGGATTCGGACGTCGGCGAGGTCTGCGGCTTCTCTGACGCCTTCCCAGAAGTGTTTGATATCGGTAATTGGTTGGTCGGACGTGTCGCCGGGGAAGATGTAGCTCATTTTGGACGGAGCATCATTAAGCCAATCTTTCAGTATTATTAAAGCATCCTCTGAAAGAGGAACATGTTCAGTTCGTTTCTGCTTGGTGGTATGGGCCGGTTTTGACCAGACGCCGCGTTGTAGGTCAAAATCTTCCCATTTTGCCTTCATAAGCTCTCCGCGTCTTGCTCCTGTCAAAATGAGGAGCCGTACGATTGTTACAGCGCGTTTGTTAGGATGATGTTCCAGCACTAAAGCAAGGCGTTTCAATTCGTCTTCTGACAGCCAGCGGTCACGCTTGTGTTCGGGAAATTTTTGAACACCCCGGACCGGGTTTTTATCGCACCATCCCCAGCTCTCCGCCAATGAGAACAGCTTCGATAACAAAGCGCGAACGCGGTTTGCGCGATAGGGTGTTTTCTGAAGTCTGAGAATAACCTGTTCAATGTCTCGCTGTCTGATTTCTCGCACCTTTCTGTTGGCGAGTTTTGGCAGAAGAATTTTGTCGATTGTCGCTTGATCCGTTTTTATTGACGCTGGGCGCTTATTGGGTTTGGCGTGACGCTCCATGTAGTCCTCTGCCAATTGGGCAAAGGTGGGGGCTTTTCGTTTTTGTAATTTCTCTTCTGCCGGATCGTTGCCTTTGGCAACGTCGCCAAGGTGTTCTTTAGCTAGCTGTCTGGCTTCCTCAGCGGTAATGGTTCCGTGTTTACCAAGCGTGAGGCGTCGGGAGCGACCGTCGTTTCGGTATTGGACCAGATAGCTTTTTACACCAGTCGGCTTGATGCGAATGCCAAATCCCTTAATCTCTTCATCCCAGAGCATTATATCCTTTTCTCCGGGCTGCGGCAGGGGAGCTGAATCGACAAATCTCTTTATTAGTTTTGGCACTGTAATTTCCTTGTCAGCCTAATTGCTAACCTCAAGACGATGAGCTCCGTTTCAGAGTCAGGAAATCTTCGGGTAAGCATTAGGTAAGCACTTGAACGGATAATATAGCGTATGTTGTACGGCTCGTTTCGTAAAGGCAATTTCTTTAACCATATGAAAAGTAATGTAAAATGTGGTTCGTGAGTAGACTGTCGAAAACCATGATGTTCATTATGAAAGAGACTTCTAATCAATAGGTCGCACGTTCGAGTCGTGCCGGGGTCACCATTCACAACAATGGCTTACTGTTAAATTGGTGAGCTATTTTTTCTGTCGATAATCCAATCATTTTACATCCTTTACTCTTCTAATGAAACCGAGGGAGTACGGTTCAGTTCATGAGATAAAGATATAATTCTATGGTGCGGAAGTCTGTGCTGGCGGCTCCGTGGTATATATGTGCAAAGGATTGGAGAATAATTTAAGATTCGTGAGAAAGCCAAATATTGGCCTCGCGAATAGCTCAAACAAGTACTTTCGTAGTGGATATCGAGATTATGTCTGGGCGTTGCTGGTGAGTTTTTTCTCTAACAATTTTTGAAATTGCTTTGTACGCAATTCCTAGTTCTTTGTCTTGCGTCTGTAAATTGAGCGACAGTCATCTGCGCTTGTAGAACTTTTAAATTTGCGACACCATCTTTGTTCCCAGACGCGGCAGAGAAACTCCACCACATATGCGCAGCTGAAAAATTCTGAGTAACACCCTTACCTTCGTAATATTTTAGTCCGAGATTATATTGAGCGGGCTCGTAATTTTGCGCTGCAGCTATCTTGTACCATTTGATAGCCGTATTATTTTTCTGAAGTGCGATCTGGCTTCTGTCATATAAAGAAGCAAGATTGTACTGACCTTCGGGGAGACCTTGATCCGCGGCTAAACGATACCATTTTGCGGCGATATTATAATCTTGCACTACGCCAAGACCGCTATCATACATTATTCCCAAATTATATTGAGCGGCGGCATGGCCATGCGCTGCCGCTTGACTGTACCAGTGAATGGCTGTTTCATAATCGACTGAAGTACCTCGACCAGCATGATACATTGAAGCCAGATTAAATTGTGCTCCCGGATGATCATTATTCGCTGCTGATAAATACCATTTTCGAGCCATATCATGATCTAGCACAACATCTTGGCCACGGTCATATTTCAAACCCAGATGAAACTGAGCTTCGGGTACTCCCGCCTCTGCTGCCAAGTGATACCAATGCAGTGCGGATTTTTGGTCCTGTTTTTCTGTTTCGTACATGACAGCAAGATTGTATTGAGCCAGTACATCCCCTTGTCTTGCCGATCGTGTGAACCACCTAATCGAAGCGCCATGGTCTTGTGTTACTCCTTGTCCAACATGATATAAGGAAGCGAGACTAAATTGTGCTTTACTAACGCCGGATATTGCAGCTTTTTCATACCATTTGGCGGCCGTTTCATAACTTTTTTCGACATTTTGTCCAAAATGAAACTTCTGCCCTAATTTATACTGTGCGTTCGCGTGACTCTGCTCTGCAGCAAGGGTTAGCCATTTAATCGCCGCAGCATAATTTTTGTGCTCGGAACGTTCTGTATCAAGCAAAATGCCAAGTTGATATTGAGCGCCCGCATTTCCGTTTTCGGCTGATTGACGGTACCAGTCGATGGCTTTCTGAAGGCTTGACGGAACTCCGTATCCGTTTTCATTTATGTACCCTAAATTGTACTGTGCTTCCGTATTTCCCGCCGTTGCCGCTCGCGTAAACCATGTAAGAGCTGTGGCATAATTTTGAGGGCGGCTTTTTCCGTGCAAATAAAGGCGCCCCATATTGTTCTGTGCAATGCCCAGACCCTGTGAGGCAGAGATTTCATACCACTTAAAAGCTGCCTTAAGATCACGGTTTTCTTCATGTCCATTCTCATATATATGTCCAAGATTGTTTTGCGCTTCTGCGAGTCCCTGCGCTGCTGCGCGGTGATACCAATTAAGGGCCATTTTCTCGTCTTTTCGAACACCTTGTCCGGCCTCATACATTGTGGCGAGGTTATATTGCGCGTCTACTAAGCCTTGTTCAGCCGCAAGACGGTACCATTTTGCGGCAACCCTATAATTACGCGTAACACCGCGGCCTGTGTCAAACTTCAGACCAATGTTATATTGTGCGATTGGATAACCTTGTCGAGCCGCAAATCTGTACCATTTAACCGCTTTTGGATAATCTTGCGGAACGTCTTTTCCTATATCGTAGATTGCCCCAACGTTGTTTTGTGCCGTTGGATCACCGCGTTCGGCTAACGGCATCCAGATGTCCAGTAGGGAACGATGTTGCCTATTTTGTAAATCTCTTCCACTAGTCTTCGAATTCGCCGTTGAAGCAATCAAGGAGACAGATAGTGCGAAGAATATAGCAACAATTACATGTATTCTGATCATCACAATTTATCGTTCCGGTTTTGACAATGTAGGAGGCCAACCTTTCAGGCTTAGGAATTGGCCTGAGAAAGAACTGCGGCCAGGTTTAGCTAGTCTGAGCAGAAGCAAAAATGCCACCTTCCGTGCCCTTTTTGTACTCAGGATATTGCTCGTGAAGTATCCTCAGGTTTTTGTGCGCTGCCTTATGGTAACTTGGGCTCAACTCAATTGCCCGAATGAAATATGCTTCAGCATTTACGAGGTCTTTGCGTTGTAGGGCAATATAACCCACATTATTTAAGGCCTCGGCCCAGTGTTTTTCCTTCATGCCAGATAGAGCATTTAGATATTCACCCTGCCAGGCGAGTGAAAAGCGCAAGTTTGTCTCCGCAATTTTTAGTCCTGGGTTAATTTTCAATGCCCTGACAAACTGTTTTTCAGCTTTCGCATAGAGTTTTTGGGCCATGTAGGACATTCCCAGATTATTATATACGGCACTTGAATTTGGATTGAGTAAAATAGCTTTTTGGTAAGCGACTTCAGCGTCCGCAAATTTGTGACGAGCGTCATGTACTATTCCGAGGCCATTCCAGGCGCGCCATAGTGTCTCGTCTAACTCGATAGCTTTGGCTAACTGAATCCGTGCCTGTGCAAGATCCCTGACGGCGAGATAGGCTAAACCGCTGCCTTGCCATGCCCGGGCTGACAATCCCTCATCCAGAAACAATCCACTATAAACTGAAATCGACTGGCTTGCCCGGTTCGTCGCAAGATATAACTCACCGATGCCATAGCGGGCCTCGACATTGTCCGGTTGTAATTTCAATGCATTGTGAAATAGAGTTTCTGCTTCAGCAAAATATTTTGCTTGGAACGCAATATTTGCACTTTCCAGTGCCTGTTTTGCTTGTTGTTCTACTTGCTCCGGATCTAGGAGTTGTACCGCTGTATCAGAAGGTTCTACTTCTTTTTCTGCTGTTGTAGCGGTACAACCTGCAAGGGCACTTGATGAAAGAAAGAATACTGTTATCAAGCCGCGTATCTTAAAAAATTCTAACAACATTTACATCACCTTTTCTGAGTTACGGCGCCTAAGAAATTAATTTTCTGTTGAATTTCGAACAATAAGAAGTGGATTTATCTTCAGTCGAATAATAGCGTTTTCATATGTTGGATTCAGTTTGGTATTCAGCATGTAAACAGAGTTGGACATCCGTTCCAAAGATACCCTATCGATGGTCTCCACGGGCTCCAGAATATCCTCGACGATCTCTATAGATGCCTTCGAAACTGCAGCTTCTTGTTGTATGGTTTGGGTAGCTAGTTCCAGGTTGGATGTCGCGACATCTTCATACTCTTTTACTTTTCGCGCTGTCTCAAAATAGGTGATCGCCTGCTTTGGGCGCCCTTGCATCAAATGAAAATAGCCAAAATTATTCAGTGTAAGTGCGGAATCTGTATCCAGGAGTATGGCGTCACTAAAAGCTTGCTCCGCCAAATCTGGTCGATTAAGGCGTTGATAAATTATGGCAACAGCATTTAGGCTATCAATGTTGTCGGGGTCTTCCAATAGTGCAAGTTTGAACTGATTGAGAGCGAGCCCGTTGTAGCCTTTTTCAATATAGTATTTTCCGCGCTTATAATGATCAGTTACCGGAATGTCTTGTTCAGAGGTCAAGGTTAAATCAGTCGAAGGTGCGCCGCAGCCTGCAAGGGCTAAAACAAGCGTAACCAACACTAGCTTTGAAAGGGTTTTAGAATTTGACATTATGTCCTCCATCTTAAAAAAGCATACTATTGGCAATTCGGATAATAGCTGGTGTCATTATGACTAGCATCAATGCCGGCAATATGAACAAAACCAACGGAATTGCCAATTTAACTGGCAGTTGGTGAGCTTTTTCCTCGGCCCTTAATACTCGTTTTGTTCTCATTTCATCGGCATGGACGCGAAGCGCCGTTGCAACACTTGTTCCGAGGCGATCCGTTTGAACGAACAAAGCGACGAAAGACCGAACGTCGTCAGTAGGTATGCGCTTTCCGAACCGCCGAAATGCTGCTTCGCGACTGGTTCCGGCTCGGAGCTCATGGCCGATGGACAATAAGTGTTGTGATAATAAGGGGTGAGCACGGCCAATTTCGCGCCCAACCCGTTCGAGGGCACCATCGAGACTGGCACCAGCCTCCATGCTGACAAGAAGCATGTCCAGAGCATCAGGAAAACTATGTTCGACTTCCAACATACGCTTTGCTTTACGGCGGGAGAGAAAGAAATTTGGTAACATGAAGCCGATAAGTGCATTCCCTGCGCTCACAGCGAGCACCATTTTGATGTCAACTGCGGGGAAAAACATTGTTATTCCAAAATAAGTCGTAAGCGCCATAATTGAAGCGCATCCGATTTGAAATATTGTGTAGTAAATGGGTGCATATTCGGCGGTAAATCCGGCATCTGAAAGAGCAAGACGCAATCCACCTTTTTGTTCCAACAGGAGCTGCTGCGTCAATTCATTCTCGCCACCTCTACCGCGACCGAAGGTTCCTTGAAAGTCCGCTGCATTCTGTTTAGCAGTTCCCCGTAGGCGACCGTCTATTGGATCCGCACGCGTAAAAAAACCAGCGATTGACAAAATCAATAGCGAAACGCAAATGAATACCAAGATCAGCAAGATAATGTCCGTCTGGGAGCTGAGGAATTCTTTGAGCGTAGTGATGATTTGCATCTTAAAACCCCTAAACTTTGAAATTTACCAATTTAAACATGATGTAATTACCCATCATAAGCTGACATAAAGCGCCGATGAGCATAGGCCAGTAAAGATCGTCATTACTGACACCTAAGAAATACTTCGGACTCAGAACTGATAGCCCTAGGAAAACAATAAATGGTAACGCCGAGACGATGTAAGCCGAAAACCGGCCTTCAGCAGATAAAGAACGTATGCGCGCGAACATCCGAACACGGCCTCGCATAATTGCTGCGAGCCCTTCTAATACTTCCGCCAGATTACCGCCGGTCGCGTGTTGGATCTCGATTGTCACCACCATATATCTTATGTCGGGATGACGAACGCGTTCCGCTAAGTTCGTCAACGCTTCACGAAGGTCATTCCCGTATGTCATCTCGTCTACAACAAGGCCGAATTCGCTCCCAATGGGATCCGCCATTTCATTCGCAACTAAACTCATTGCCGCATTTATCGGATGACCCGCTTTCAAACTTCGGACAATCAGATCAAGTGCATCTGGCAGCTGCCGCGAAAAGTGACGCATTCTAAGACGCGCTTTGAATTTCAAGTAAAATAACGGAATCGCGGCACCGACCACAACGCCGATTGCAACGCTGGAAAGCCCATGGATTCCAAGCAGGAGAGTGGAGATAATGAAAGTAGCAAATCCGAGGAGGAGCATGATCATCGATATTTGAAATGTCGATATAGTCAATCCCGATTGAGTAATAAGATTGTCGAGCCTAGGTAAAAGGTTTTTGAAACGGGTAGCTATGTGACCGTCCTGCTCCCGGCGAAGGATACTCATGACCTGCTCATTCGAAAAATTACCGCAATGCATAACCAATCGGCGATTTATTTTTTCTTCCGGTATCCCTTTGACTGAAAGATAATAATAGTAGGCGCCTTGGATCAACAGTAGGGTGCTGACGAACATTCCGAGCAAAATTAAGAATTTGGAATCCATGTTATCCCCCTACGCAAGCTGATTGTTCGGTGCAAAAACAGATGCAGGAAGGCTCACGCCCATCGCTTCAAGATTTTCGCAGAATTTGGGCCGGATACCCGTGGCGATATAGTTGCCGTGGATATTGCCATCTTCATCCGTCGATACACGATCAAACTTGAAAATTTCATGCATACTAATGATTTCACCTTCCATACCGGTGATTTCCTGTAAGCTCATTATCCGACGGCTGCCGTCATTGAGACGGGAAAGCTGCAAGACGACGTCAATTGCTGAAGCGGCCTGTGCACGAACGACATGAAGCGGCAAACTCATTTCAGCCATGCTGACCATATTTTCCAAGCGCGACAAGGCGTCACGAGGGGAGTTGGCATGAATTGTCGTCATTGAACCTTCATGTCCGGTATTCATTGCCTGCAACATGTCAAAGGCCTCGCTGCCACGAACCTCACCAACAATTATTCTATCCGGCCGCATGCGAAGAGCGTTTTTCACTAGTTCTCGCTGTTTGATTTCACCTTTACCCTCAATGTTGGCGGGACGTGTTTCAAGCCGCCCGACATGAGATTGTTGGAGCTGAAGTTCTGCAGCGTCTTCAATAGTCAAAATTCGCTCATCGTCGTTAATATAAGTCGACATCGCATTTAACATGGTGGTTTTTCCGCTACCGGTACCGCCAGATATCAGGATGTTCATTTTGCTCTTAACGATGGCCTCGATTACTTCGGCCATTTCACGGGTCATGGCGCCAATATCGATGAGCTTATCAATGCTGAGAGGAATCCGTGAGAACTTGCGGATGGAGAGCAATGGGCCGTCTACTGCAAGCGGCGGAATGATTGCATTCACACGTGAACCGTCAGCAAGCCTGGCGTCAACCATGGGTGAGGATTCATCGACACGACGTCCAACCCCCATGACAATTTTTTCAATAATCCGTGTAAGATGTCGCTCGTCTTTAAAACGTATAGGTGTTCGTTCAAGCCGACCATACCGTTCTACGAATACATTCTCATGGGTATTGACCAATATATCCGCAATGGTGTCATCTTGAAGAAGAGGTTCAAGCGGACCAAGACCAAGGACCTCATGGAGTATTTCCTCAACAAGTTGTTCTCGCTCAATGGCACTGATGGCAATCTCCTCGTCATCAAGCAGGCCGCGCACAAGCTTTCCGGCATCCCTTTTGAATTGGTCTTCAGGGATTTTGTCAATGATACTTAAGTTCATGATTTCTAAAAGTCGTTGATGCAAGTGAACCTTGGTTTCCAGGAAACGGCTACCAAAGCTACTACGTCCAATGATTTCAGCTACGCCAGCGGGGGGCTTGGGCGTGGCTGTAATCAGACCAATTTTTTCAATGTTTGTGGTGGGGGCCTGCTTAAAACTTAAAGTAGCCACCGTTGCCGAGGAGAAATTTTCATTAAATGCTTTCATTACAGGTCTCCCGCTTTCAAGATTGGCCTAATTGTGGTGTTAATCGCAAATCAATATTGTGGAGGCAGGATATCGTCAATTTATCGATCTGTTTCTCGATAACAGTGCGGTTCTTCACCATCGGAATTAGTTCGCCGAGATCCTGAGACTTGCTGACAATTTTGTAGTCATTGGGTACAAAATGGTCGATTGAATGGTGAAGCGCTTCTTCCGCCTTTTTGACAAAACCTCTTGTTCCTAGTGTTTTTTTCTGCCGGTTCGCAATTATATTTACAGCCTCGTCATCAAGGCCTTGGTTCACCATCATATCGAGAATTCGTTTGGATTGACGGATAGCCTTTACTGAGAGTTGCATAACCAGATTTACAGAATCCGAGTTAGAGAGAACGATATTCGTCCACATTGTCCACGGCATCGGGAGGTCAATTACGACATGATCAAATTCTTCTGCCGCGATATTGATGATTAGCTCCGCCACCTGCGGTGTCATTGCCTCCAATGGGATAATTTCTTCTGGTGCGGGTAGAATATAAAGGCCCGAGCTATGCTTTGACATTACGGATTTTAGGTATTCACCGTCCATTCGATCGGCATTTTCAATGACTTCCTGAACCGAATGTTTCTGATCGAGGTCGAGAAACAAAGCAGCATTGCCAAATTGCAAATCGAAATCCAGATAGCAGACAGATTTCTTTTCCCGGTTCTTTTTGTTTCCCATGAGGCTGTAAGCTGTCTGCAGGGCAACCGTAGTCGCTCCGCAGCCGCCGCCGGCCTTCATAAAAGAGAAGACTTTTCCTTGGCCACTATGGGTTGTGGACGTTGTATCAAGATGCGTTACCGCTTCATCCAGAACATTTATCAGATCTTCCTGAGTGATGGGCTGGGGAAGAAAATCAATCACACCGATGCGCATAAGCTTTCGGATATTCTCAATTCGAATATCGCTGGAAGTAGCGATTACAGATACACCATTACCGCGGCTTTTAATCACTTGAGCAAGGGCATCGATTTCATTGTCATCGTCAAAATCTATTTCGACCAGTATAATACTCTGCTCGTTGCTTTGCATAAGCGGATTCATATTATTTTCGATAGATCCGACCGACGTGAGGCAGCGAAATCTTTGCGTATCTTCTAACAAACGAAGAATATCCGTATTGATATCGTGGGATTTCACCAAAGTGCTGAATGTGAATCTTTTCGTCATTTTAAGGTACTCCTAACCGCTGGCTTGATCTTCGCCCGTCAAAGTAGTGTTCATGGCGGGCATATTGATTTGTGGTAATTGGAACAGATTATTTAAGACATAAAAATCATATGGGAAATTGCGAATACTGAGAGTCACGGCTGGGACAGCGCCATTGGGCCTTCCAGCAAATCCGAGGCCGACATCGGCATAGGAAATCGTCAAATTGTTGGCCGTTAAATCAGGATTATAGACCTGTATCCGGGTGACAATCGCATCAAATGCGGTTTGGCTTACATTTCCCATGCTAATGGCCGCCGAGCATGAGGCGACGCAGGTGCAGCTAACGGCAGAACCATCTGATGTGCAATTAGCCGTTGGGATTTTCACTGATGATCCGGCGCAGGATTGGCCATAATCTGCGCTTGAGGCATTAAAGCAATCAAACGACGCTAGGTCCGTCAATATGTAGTCAGAAACGACGGCAGTGCGTATGCCTTCCTGAAGGCCTTTTTCTGTTTTAATCCATTGAAAATAGGCGAAAGCGCCGTCCAATGCACCGAGTGTCAAAGCAATGCATATCAGCATCACCAACGAGAACTCTAGTGCGACAGTTCCACATGTATTTTTCCCAAACCTGGATAATGAGTTAAATAGGTTCATCATTCGGAAATTCCCAACTGATTATGGCTTGCCTTTAAATGCATGTTCGTCATCGACAGCAGAGAAATGCCAGACCCCACATAAGGAATATTAGTCGAAATTGTTACAACAGGAAGTAGCGCTTCGCCATAACAAGCAATGGCTTCCCCCGCGCCACCACATAAATTATCTGCATTGGTATTTGATAAGCAGCTGACGGCAATGCTGACCGTGTTATTGGCCGACCAATAATCAATTAACCGATTACCAGGGACAGCCGGAGAAAGTCCGATTTTTCCGGTCATCGCAAGTTGTCGGGCGGTTGTCTGATCAGCAGCAGCTATTCTTGATCCCGCCACTGATGTGCAGTCGATTGGGACACGTGCGAGAAATCGTCCGCTATCTCGAATGGATTTAGTAACAACTTGATAGTCTCTGAATGCTCGAACAACATCGATAGCTCCGAAAGTCAGAATAAGGAGGAGGGGCGCCAATAGCGCCAGTTCAACAGCGGCGACGCCGGAGGTTGAGCGCATCAGTCTGAGGCTTTGCCTTTTCAGGCTATATTGTAATTCTGTACTCATCTGTATAACTGCACCAGGTCATGCAGCACGCCATCAAGGGCACCTGGAGAAACCTCCCGGATCATCTCAACAACAAACTCCATTTTCTGGTTCTTGGTTTTTTCACATTCGGTTGGTGTTTCCCCGCCGCCGCCTGTGCATGTTGCGGTTCCGGATGGAAAATCTACCGGCTCTGTCAAAAAGACCTCCATATAGGTGACGACTTCGACGTCATCGGTGTTGCCCGCGACATTTTGGTCAAGACAATTGACGACAGCCATCACGAAAGTCCGCCGATCTCTAGGATCAGTGGCGGGTACATTGCATGTGGGGTTACCGTTTTCTACGCCGGTAGCATTGGGGATATTATTTGGAGTATCGATCTCCCACCGATAAACCTCATACCGGGACATGTTGGGGTTCGGTGGAGTGACGCCTGGATGGTTTATGGTAAAGTATTTGCCAATATCCCAAATTCCATCACCCACGCGTGCACAGGACGCGTCGCTATAACAGGTATCTCTTGGGAATTTTGTTAATTCCGGAGCACCATGATCGGCCAGGTTCCATGGTTCAAGATTTGGACAGTTTGGATTCCCGCCAGTATCTTTCCAACCTTTTGTCACATTCAGGGCCGCGTGATAATT
Organism: Sneathiella sp.; assembly: GCF_036960985.1. NCBI lineage: Bacteria > Pseudomonadati > Pseudomonadota > Alphaproteobacteria > Sneathiellales > Sneathiellaceae > Sneathiella > Sneathiella sp. Next base: position 64,893 of record NZ_JBALWD010000015.1, read on the forward strand.
AGGATCGTTTTTCTTAGAACCGAAAAATGGATTATCATACATGTCGAAACGCGTGTTGAGCGCATTTCTAACACCATTGGCCTGACCGGGACGGATATCGACCGTTGCCGAATAACATCCACTGGCCGGGCGTCTATGGCCCAGAAGTTCGGCGATGCATTTCGATCCTTGCCCGCATGTTGGACTGTCTAGCAAGCCAAAAGTTCCTGGGGCCATGCCGGCGCCGGGTCCTGTATATTTGGCAATATATTGTGAGCCCGCCGGAACAGAAAAAGCTGTGTGGCTGGCTGTTTCATCCGGGTTGCACATCATCAGAGGCGGAATTTCGCAAATCACCTGGGTGTTTCCAGCTGTTGCCGCCCGGACGGCTTTACTTGTATCGGGTCCGCCGAGAATCCCAATCAATGCGTTTTCGACTGCGGTCGAGCTGGCCGAAACCTGAACAAAATTGGCATCTGCATCAGACGTTGCGACGACATTTCCGATCAGGTTACTATAAAATGTGATGGTATCGATGTTAACCGGATGGCTATCGGTTCCAGCGTTCAAGGCCCCCAAAGCTTGGCTATTTGTGAAAAGCTTGTCATTGATAGCCGTTGTCGCACGGGCGCGAGATCCGGGCTGGCCATCCAATTGGTAGGCTCCGGCCAAGGCCGCGGCATCAACATAAGATTGGGTTTCTGTACCCGTTACAAACAGCCGACCAAGGTCAAGTGTCAACGCTCCGACACCGGCAAGAACCAGTAACAGCAGGCCAATATAAACAGCGATGGCCCCAGACTGATCACGGCGAAAGTCGCGAGCGATTGTCTTTAACGCATTCAATTTATATTTTCCTGCTTTATTCATGATAAGTTTCCTCAATATGAAGATTTAGAATTGAAGCTATTCTTCACCAATAGAACTGGTGGATTCTGTTGACGGGGGTATTACATTGCCCGTTTTGTATCGGTCCATCGCCAGACCGGCCCGGTTTCCGTTCATGTCTATATCCTTCACCGCCGCATATTTGGGCGGTATGATATGAACGGCTGTGTTTTGATTGACGGCGTCGCCAAATCCTTCGTTCAAGGGGCCTTTGTTGCTGCTGCATGCGGTTAGGCCAAGAGAAACAATAGCGATCGCGGAAATAATTAATGTTTTCATTGCTCTATCCTTACTTAATTACGTAGCCGAATTTACCTTCAATGCCGCCATCTCCACGATCGGAGAGGATTTGACGACTACTTGGTTCAGGCCTCAATCCGGAGCTTTCAGCTTCGGTTTGACCATTGAGGAAAATATCGAAATCCGACGGTGGAACGAAATAGTCCGTTGGTGCAGCTAGTGAACCGGCGAGGGCTGGTTGGACCAGATATGGTGTAATGATAATTACCAACTCGGATTCCTCTTGAGCAAAATCACTACTGCGAGCCAGGGCACCCAAAATGGGAATATTTCCAAGACCTGGTATCTGATCGACAGTGTCCTTGAAGTTCGATTGCAAGAGGCCGGCAATGGCAAAAGACTGGCCTGCCCGTAGATCGACAGTAGTACTCGCCCGGCGAACAGTCAGTGACGGAATTTCAAAACCGCTAACCTGCACCGTGTTTTGCGCGAGCTGACTGACTTCTGGTGCGACGACGAGGTTAATTAACTCGTCATCAAGTACAGTTGGTGTAAATGCAAGTTTTACGCCGAATTCCTTATACTCGACGGTAATTGCTGAACCGGCACCATCTCCGTCCTGGGCGACTGGTATTGGAAATTCACCACCGGCAAGAAAAACGGCCGTTTCCCCGGAAAGAGCAATCAGATTTGGTTCGGCCAATGTTTTGACGACGCCTTTTTCTTCTCCGGCATCGAAAAACAGGTCGAGTAACGTATCTCCAATCGAAAAGCCGACAGCCCCTGATAGAAAGCCTGGGTTTAGCAATTGATCAATGACGCCGACACCGGCACTAATACCGCCCGCCGCGTCTCCGCCGTTGAAGAGGAAGCCTACTCCTGTACTTACATTTTTAAGAGTGCTTCGAGACACTTCGGCAAACTTCACTTTCAGCATTACCTGTTGTGATGCTTGAACGCCAATAAGATTGGTGACACTATCCGGCGCATATTTCTCGGCAATGGAAAGAATTTTATCAAGCTTCGCGGCGTTTGAGACCACACCTTTAAGAATAATCGTCCCATTAGCCGTGTAAATTTCGACGACTTCGTCAGGCACCAGTTGATTGAGTTTGGCTTTTAGACTTTCAGTATCAAACGTCACTTCGATATCAACAATGCCAAGAAGCTGTTTCTTTTTCCCATAGACAGCCAAACTTGTTGTTCCAAGGGACTTACCCAGAATGTAAACAGTTTTGTCCGTAAGTGGTAGAACATCAGCGATTTCAGGGTTGCCGACTAGAAGGTCTGCAAACGGCACGTCTACTTTAAGTATACGCGACTTATTGATAGGCACGCCAACAGAAGTATTTTCACCGCCACGACCGATTTCAGATAGGGATAAGTTGACCCTTGAGGCTTGAGCTGCGGATGTGACGGACGCCATCTGTGTTGATAGCATTGCACCGAACAAAACCGCACCTAAAATACCTGGTATCCATTTTCTGGCAGTCGTGGTTCTCTTTACTCGGGTTTCAATATAAAATGTAAACATCTGTTCATTCCCTAACTAATAATTGATCGCTTTAAAACGTCTCTAAATACGTTTCTCTGGCGTTGCCGAGGGTGAGGTACTATTTTCCGACAATGGTTTAATCGGTACTGTGGCATTCGGAGTTAAGGTTCGAGGGGCACCAGGCGTCGCTGAAACGATGCTTTTGGATGTGCTGTTTTTTTCCTCTATGACTTTGACTGTTTCCGGATCGAGCGCCCGCATAATTCTGATGTTCGCGAGGTTATCCTTGCGGGGGCGGACAGATTTAGTTTTTGTAGATGTCGCGACAACCTTTGCCGGAGTTGCGGGCTTAAGGCCACTTGCGCCGTCTGTATCATTGCCTTCGCCCGAAGAAAGATCGCCCAGTCGCATTGCCCGACTTGTCGAAAGATCGGTATTGGAGCGATTGCGTAGCGCCAGACTCAGTGTTCCGACACTTGCGCTCAATGCCAGTTTCTGAGCCTGGGCAGGGGAAACTTCAAGGGTGACCGCTTCCGCGACTTTTGGATTATCTTTTTCGTTGGAAGATGTCTGGTCGATCGCCAGGACGCGTACATTCTGGATCAGAATATTCGTCGTGGGTTGTTCGTTGATTGCTCTGGTCAACAGGATGTCAACGCGATCACTGGGCAGGACAAAACCTGCCACACCGAAAACATCATTCACACGAATGGTGACGGCACGCATGGTTTCGTCAATCACCGCAGACAAAGTTGCACGTCCGCCCGGATCCGATATTTTTGTTTCCAGAACCGGTTCATTCAACTGAATTGCCTGGAGAACAACCCGCACATCTTTATCACTGGTCAACTCTTCAACAGTCGAGAAAGCCCCGACAGGAATATCGCCGGCCGGCCACGGAATTACTTTAAGATAGTTAGCCGTGATACGACGACCAAAGGGCATAAGTTCATTGGCAACGACGATTGTCGCGACGGGTGCCTTGGCGTCTTCAGTGACGACGACTGTCTTGATCTGACTGTCTAACCATCCACGAGCAAGCCAAACGGCTCCTCCGGCGGCGACGAGGGCGAAAAACAGCATAAAAATTGCACGGCCCTTCATTGTACTTCTCCAGTATAATAGTTTGCGCCAACCATAAATTGGTAGGCTAAAAAAATTAAATTTAGATCAAATCGTATAAATTCTTAAGTACTCAACAGACAGCTGTCGGATCTAAATCTTGCGCCATATCACAAAAGGAAACGCCAATTGCGTCACCGAGGGCGATTGCGCCAACCACTACCACCATGCCAATAACGGCGACAAGCAGTGCATATTCAACCATCGTTGCGCCGCTGTCGCACTTCAGGAAAGAGACGACCTGGGTTTTGGTGGCTTTGATATTTGCAATCATGGTTTTTCTCCGAATTTCTAATTCATAATATTAAAAAATTAGAGGTGGTTTGAGAGCCGGAAAATATATTCTCCGGCTCTCAATTTTAGAGCGGTTTTTGTTTATGGACAGTTAGTGGTAGTAGGGTCTCCGGCGCAGGTTGCCGCGTCAGAAAAGACACCGTCAATATTTGTGCCGAGTGTAACGCCACTGAGAATGACAACCATGGCGATCACTGCAACTAACAGGCCATATTCAACCATAGTGGCACCGGATTCGTCTTTGCGGAATGAATTGAGTAGTTTAATCATAATGTATCCTTTTCTTACCAGCTTCAAAAATAAGGGGTATACAATCTCGTTAATCGAGCCCCTGTTACTCTCTCAGTAAAAATACGCGGGAGAGAGAACCTCTTTCTGCCATTGTAAATCCCTATAAATAAGATCCACGCGACACTTTTATGTATTAGTAATGGTAAAACTATGAAAAAAGTATTCTATATTAACTATATTTGTTAGTATCCATTAATACTTATTAACTAATTAGCCCTTACCATGTTTATCTATAGTTAGTTTTCAAAAAATTATATGTATTAGTGTTTCCTATTACTACGGTTCTATTTTTTTATCTAATTAGCAAGGAAGAATTAAAGAATTTGCGTAAAATTGTACGAAAATTTATTAACGGTTTTGGTTAATTTTCGGAATTTATAGTTAATTTTACTTAAACGAGAAAAACATATATAGTAATACTTATTTTAATTGAGAGTTAACCATACGTGTTAATACTACTTATAGTTAACCGAAAATTGATTCGAATCAGGTTTCCCTTACGTCGAATCAACAAAATTCTCGATAAATAGGTGCTTGAGGTGCTGGTTAGTAAAGGGTTTTAGGAAAAATCTACTGTACAAACCACGAGCAAGTCTGTTGATAGCAACTGATGTCATTGTTGCTGGTTACTACGTCTTTATAGAAATCGACAAGCGCATCGCGAACCAAGCGCGTTCTCAAGCCGATAAAGTTAAATGGGCTTGCGGCGGCGGCTTCTGTCAGAAAGCAGATCATTGACCCAAACTGTCCATTCTGTCATGTGGCGACGTAAGCTCTTATATTTGCAATGACCGTATGAATAAAATTTCCCTTATGTTGAATGAAATAAATACTGATGACCCATCTAGTTAATGAGTAAATGAAATGATGCGTGTCAGGTCATCCTTTCTGCCATTATCTCAGCGGCTTCCCGCAATGGATCGTCCACTAGAGGCGCGTAGCGTTGAGTAGTTGCAGGGTTGGTTCGGCAGAGGTTACTACTGAACGCCATATTTTTTTTAATTCAACAATTGGTTTGTTCGGTTTTCGGCCTGGAAACACGAATTCAAACGCCACGCCTATGATTTCGTGGTAAAGGAGCAATAACTCATTAGCGGCTCCAGAGAGGAGCAGGTGAGGGCTAAATACTGCCAGCCTTTTTGACATAATCTTCAATATTGGGTGGATCTCAGTGAAGTCTGTGTCGGGTGGAACGTGACTTAATTAGATAACAGATTTTCCGTCGCAAGGGAAAACGTGCTGGCTGGTGAATCCAAAGTTTATACCATCGCCGATTTGCTGCTGAAATTACCGTTTTTCGAAACTCCAAAACTCCAAAACTTAAAACAAGTTGTAAATTTGATGAACGATGCTGAGCAGTGAAGTTTTATTGGTTTGTGGGTTGCATTCGTAAAATCTGACGCGGGGAATCAGTGTACATTGCATCTACTCCTAATTTTTCGGCAATCCTGTAGTCTTTTTCTGTATTGATACCAAATAACACGATTTTCGCGCCCGGTGCTTTCTGGCGGGTACATTCCACGCTTTTTGGTGTCCACAAATGAAAATCTAGGGTCGTCTGGCCGCTGCCCAATACAAATTTTTCAGTGACAACCATGGTTCGGTTCAATTCAAAGCCAATCCAAAGGCTGGCGCTGTTATGTAGGCACACCTGCTGATTAGCGACTGCCAGCAAACGTTTGCGGCTTATAGATCTATCTTCGAAAGTAACTGCATCTGGTTTAAATCGATGAAACGATTTTAGATGCTCTGAGTTTGTGGAATAGAAAACAAGGCGTGACCATTGCTTTTCGTCAATAGTATCAACAAGTGCTTTAATGAGGGGTTTTGCGGGTAGCGATTTCAAATCAATTATCAGAGGAATGTCCGATACTTGAGTGAGCACTTCCGCTAACGTCGGTATTTCCAAGTTATAGCGTCGATACGGGTATTGTCTTTCTGCCGCAAAATTCCAGCCCGCATTTAGGCTTTTGATGTATTTTAGATTTTTGTTGCCGATGGCTCCAACACCATTTGTTGTGCGCGAAAGGTCTGGTGAATGAAACACAACCGGTATGCCATCACGTGTCAATTGAACATCCAGCTCGATCGCGTCGACACCAATGTCTTTGGATTCTTGAAAGGCTAGTAAAGTGTTCTCTGGCCAGTCCGAAGCCCCGCCGCGATGAGCAATTATGAGCGGTTCGGCGGAAACCGATGCGCTAAAAGAAATCGCGCAAAGAATTGTTAAAGCTAGTCTAAGCATGGAAGGAAAAACTCCCGTCCTATTTTTATCCGAATGTCGCCTTTAATAACTAACTGGAATTCAATTGGCAGCATTGGGTTTATGTATTTCGTGAAAATGTGATGTCTGTATTTGGCACCGATAATCCGTCTCTAATATTTAATGGAATAATTGACAATAACTCGATTTTCTACCGAATTGTACGTTTCGCTAGATTTTACATACCCATTTATCCATGAAAAAGACAAGTCGGGAAACATGGGTGGGCGGTAGGTGAAAACAAAATCCCGTTCCCATTCCGAACCCCGTCGGCCATCATTTCGCTTAATGTTATGACCGGATGTATATCGAACCATCGACGTCAGACCTTCAACAAAGTCTTTCAAGTCATAATCGAGGCGCACGATATAAGTGCGTTCCCCGCCGCGGTCGAAGTCAAGGCGTGTAACACTATGCCATGTCTTGTAACTATTCTCATCATTTACACCACCGTCCCAAGAAACCTGGTGGCTATCGCCACTCACATTCTGGAAGCCGAGAGTAAAACGCGCATTGTGGGCACTTAGATGCCCAACAAGGCTTGTCAGGCTGGAGTAGTAATCGGGGCCGACATTTGCGACTGCACCGTCTCCAACTGCCCATCCAAAATACTGATGTGCATCGAGCTTTAGGGTGTAATCTTCGTTGAGCTTAATGGGGTACTGGACGTCTAGATAAGCTCGGCTCATGACATTATCTGCATATCCAGCGGAGGCTTCCATGAATAACGAGTTTTCGAATCTGTGTTTTGCGCCAGCAATATAAACCGTAAAGTCGTCGCCATTGTTATCTTGATATTTGTTAAATTTGGTGATTGTCTTCGGCGAACTCCTGTCTGTTGCCAAAGCATATACGGTTGTCTCCCTGATGTTATAAGTGAGGATAGCAGCTTGGGTTGCAGCAGGTGTTCCTCTGTTGTGTAGGTCATTCTTCAGGGGGTAAGTCAGCTGCTTCCGACCGAAAATTAGATTTCCATTTTCGGGTAGTTTGAAATCCAAATTAATTTCACCGAGTTTCGCATAGGAAATCTGGCCGCCGTCAGGCTGGTCTTGTAAAAGCCCTGAACCACCTTTTCCGTCCTTGCCAACCAATTTAAGGTTGGCAAAACCTGCTGCATAGAGGCTGACGAAATCATTGAGATAGGGAGAATTATAGTAGAGCATCAGACCTTGCGTGAAAGCAACTGAATCCGCGTTCCCTTGATCTTTGTCTCTATTGAAATAATATGTTCTTAGTTTGATTTCGAATTCACCAACATCCGTTGCCAATGCGACGGGAGGGAGAGATATCAATGTTATCGGCAGAAGTAATACTGCGGTAAATAGATGTGGAAAGAACCGTTGGATCGGTTTTTTATCAGCCATCAATTTGTCCAAAATTGGCTATGTTTTGAAATCTACAATTGACATGATAGAGCAAAGACTTATCGGCCTGCACCTTATTTTTGGATTTATTGGACACCGGCTTATTTTAGCAGCTATCCAAGTCTGCTATTGGTAGAAAAAAAAGACCCGGGAAATTCCGAGCCTTTTCTTCAAGTGAGTCTGAAACTAGCTGTTTATAGCTGCTTCAACAGGCGTGTAGTTGAGATTAAGATCTCGGGCGACTGGTTCACAAGTAATTTGGCCATTCCAGACATTCAGACCATTTGCAAGATGCGGATCAGCGGCCAAAGCGCCTTTCCAACCTTTGTTAGCTATCTTGATGGCGTGGGGCAGGGTTACGTTATTCAATGCATAAGTCGAAGTTCTGGCAACACCACCTGGCATATTTGCGACGCAATAGTGAACAACACCATCAACTACATAAGTCGGATCAGCGTGTGTTGTCGCTTTTGACGTTTCAAAACACCCACCTTGATCAATGGCAACGTCGACGATCACTGCGCCTTCCTGCATGGTAGAAAGCATTTGGCGAGTAACCAGTTTTGGCGCCGCTGCACCAGGAATAAGGACGGCTCCTACAACCAGGTCCGCCTCAGCAACCAGTTTCTCCAAAACGGCGTTCGTCGAATAGATGACTTTGGCCGAGGATTCAAAATGGTTTTCCAGTTTTTCCAGAGTTGTGGGATTACGATCCAAAATAGTGACATCGGCATGTAATCCGACGGCCATTTGAGCTGCATTAAAACCGACGACACCTCCGCCAATGATGACGACTTTACCCGGAGCAACACCAGGAACCCCGCCCAATAGGACGCCGCGGCCACCTTGCGCCTTTTCTAAGGCTACTGCACCCGCCTGAATAGACATCCGCCCGGCAACTTGACTCATAGGTTTCAGAAGCGGGAGTCCGCCTTGACTATCAGTGACGGTTTCATACGCAATACATACGGCGCCGGAAGCCATTAGGTCTTTAGTTTGGTCAGGATCTGGGGCCAGATGAAGATACGTATAAAGAATTTGACCTTCGCGAAGCTGAGCCCGCTCGACCGCCTGAGGTTCCTTAACTTTAACAATCATCTCCGCAGTGGCAAATATTTCTTCAGCCGTCGCAATGATTTTTGCGCCGGCTTCGATATAGTCTTCGTCAAATGCGCCGATACCGCGGCCGGCATCCTTTTCGATGATTACGTTATGTCCATTAGCAATGAGTTCTGCGACGCTTTCTGGCGTCAAACCAACACGATATTCGTGATTTTTGATTTCCTTAGGTGCCCCGATCAGCATAGTAACAACTCCCAGTTACAAGATTAATAGCAAGTCCTGATTATAGTCAAAAATTTCACGTAATTTTTCCTAATTTTCTTCCCAAAACATAATAAAGTGATAATTTAATGTCGAATAATTAAATATTTTAGGAAAAAATGGTATGGATTCCTTTGATCGTCGCATTTTGTCTGAATTACAAATTAGCTCAAACAGGCCGGTTATTGACATTGCTGCCGCAGTGAACCTGTCGTTATCTGCGTGTCACAGACGGATTAAAAATTTAGAAGAAAGCGGTGTGATACTTGGGTACGCTGCGCGTCTCGATAAAAAAAAGCTCGGGTTGGATATGGATGTTTTTGTTGAAATTTCCCTAATTTCCCAAAGTCAGGAGGCGTTAGAATCGTTCGAAAAAGCAGTGGCCAAGTATAGCGAAATACTTGAATGCCATTTAACGACAGGAAATGCAGACTATATTATTCGGGTTGCGGCAAAGGATGTAACTGATTTCGATCGAATACATCGAAACTGCCTGGCAAAGTTACCTCATGTCGCCAGCATGAGGTCAACCTTCACATTGCGATCTATAAAGCGTTGGAGCGGTTATCCGATTGAGTAAGTAATTTTGGCCTAAAAATCAGAACGCGCCATGCCTACCTTCACCAGCTGCAAATCGTGCCGCACCAGATTGGGCTTCGTGTTTTTTCGCAGCTTCCGCACATTTAGTTTCAAAGGCAATGGCATCGGGTTCAGGACACCCGTTCTGTGCATAGAGGCTTCGGCGGTCAGACAGCATGGCCACTTGCGGAAAAGCTGCCATTTTTTGTGCGAGTTGCTCAGCGTCCATAACAGCATTGCCTTTGGTGCTGATACGCGTGACAAGGCCGAGCGACAAGGCTTCGGTCGCATCTACTGATTTTCCGGTCAACATCATATCCATAGCCGGGCCAGTCCCAATGACCCGCGGTAAACGGACGGTGGTTCCATCGCTCATTGGGACGCCCCAACGCCGGGAAAATACGCCGAAGACGGCAGTTTCATCGGCTATTCTAATGTCGCAGTATAAGGCTAGACCTAAACCCCCGGCACAGGCGTGGCCGGATACCGCAGCAATAAGCGGTTTTGACAACGGCGCGTGAAATGGTCCATCTGGATGACCGGCCCAGGCTATATAATCAACTCGGGTCGCCGTTTCTTTTAAATCGGCACCCGCGCAAAAAGCGCCACCAGCACCAGTGATAATGGCTACCCTTTGGCGATCATCCACATCAAAATCCCGGAATATCTGTGTCAATAGGTTTGCAGATGCCTGGTCTAAGGCATTTCTAACTTCTGGGCGGTTAAGGGTTATTGTCGTTACTGGGCCATTTTTTTTCACTAAAATTTTTTCTTGGCTCATTTTAAGACCTCCTTATGGGTCAACTCGTTCAAATGCTTGTTGGAGTATCTGGTTTTAGCTTATGGTAATAGTATGTGGGGGAAAATGGTATGATTACATGTGAATTGTTAGTTATCGGCTCCGGCCCGGCCGGTAAGCGTGCTGCTATTCAGGCGGCAAAATGGGGCAAAAAAGTTTATGTAATTGAGAAAAACTCCGAAGTGGGCGGGGTAACCGTGCATACCGGGACGATCCCCAGCAAGACACTTCGTGAAACGGTCCTTAATCTGTCTGGCTGGCGGGAACGGGCTTTTTATGGGCGATCTTACCGGGTAAAAAACGATATAACGGCCGATGACTTGCGTCAGCGCATGGATATAACTCTCAATCATGAAGTAGATACTCTGGAGCATCAATTCGCTCGCAATAACGTAAATATTGTGTACGGGGTCGCACATTTTGTCAGTGCCGATGTTGTTGAAGTGGAGCTTGAAGCCGGGGAAAAGCAACAATATAAGGCAAGTCGTATTTTGGTTGCGACCGGCACCGATCCATATCGTCCGGGTGATATACCGTTTGACGATGTGTGCATTATCGATAGTGACGATATTCTCAAGATAAAGCAGGTGCCAAAATCTTTGACGATTATTGGGGCTGGCGTCATTGGCGTCGAATACGCCACAATTTTTAGTGCGCTTGATGTCAAAGTGACTTTGGTTGAACCGCGGGACACGATGCTTGATTTTATTGATCGTGAACTGATTGATGACTTGATGCATCAGATGCGCGATTGCGGCGTCAGCATGCGGTTCGGACAAAAAGTCAAATCTGTGGGGCTGGAGGGATCCGGATCCGCCGTTGAGCTTGAAAACGGTCGTATGATCTATTCTGAAGTCACAATGTTTGCTGCGGGTCGCATAGGCAATACCGAAAGTTTGAAACTTGAAAATTGTGGTTTGGAAGCTGATAGTCGAGGGCGGCTCTCACTGGCTGATGCAAATAGTTTTCAAACGGCGGTGCCACATATTTATGCTGCTGGTGATGTTATTGGCTTTCCAAGTCTTGCATCAACGTCTATGGAGCAAGGTAGGCTTGCAGTATTCCATGCGTTTGATAAAGATGCTTTTGCCTATAGTGCGCCGGACTATTTTCCTTACGGAATTTATTCGGTTCCGGAACTTTCGACAGTGGGGATGTCTGAAGAAGAGGTGGTAGAGCGTGGTATTGCTTTTGAAAGTGGCATTTGCCGCTTTCGGGAAACATCTCGAGGTCAAATCATGGGGCTCGATCATGGCATGATGAAATTGATTTTCTCCATGAAAACCAGACGCCTTCTGGGAGCTCATATATTGGGGGAAGGGGCGACGGAGCTAATACATATCGGGCAAGCAGTTCTGAACTTGAAGGGCACATTGGACTATTTCGTGGAGAATACGTTTAACTATCCTACCCTGGCTGAAGCATATAAAGTTGCTGCGCTCGACGCCTGGAACAAAATGCCCCAAGGCGTAGCCGGGAAATCACAACAACAAACAGACTAATTTACTAAACGGTTTTAATTTTCAATTCGTTTAGTAACGAAACCTTCTGCGGTTGGGTATTTTTTCTTAACGCAATCTTCCGCCGCCGTTGCGCTATCTGCCTCTACTTCAAACATGCAAGGCGAAGCCCAGCGTTCTGAAATATGAGGATGTTCCTGATTGTCTTTGACAGCCTCACGAACATTGGCGTTGTATACAGAAAAAATAAAAGCACTCATCTTACATTCTCTACTCTTCAGTTACGGATCCAAATCCTCCGCCGCCAGGCGTCTCAATTACGATCATATCGCCAGCCGACAAGTTAGATTCGGAGTTACCATCCAACGATACTATCTCACCATTGTTAAGAATTGCATAATTCCGACCCCTTTTACCAGCTTTTCCACCATCCATGCCATATGGATCTGTATCTCGATGGGATGAAAGAATCGTTACGGTCATGGCTTCCAGGAATTTCATTTTACGGATAGCCCCGTTGCCACCTTTAAACGCGCCATTTCCACCGGAGTTTCGACGGATCGAGAACTCCTCAATTTGCACCGGAAACCGTTGCTCGAGAACCTCGGGATCTGTCATCCGGGTGTTGGTCATATGGCTGTGAACTGCGTCGGCGCCATTGTGATTAGCTCCGGCGCCTGTTCCGCCGCAAATGGTTTCATAATTTTGGTGAATGTCATTGCCATAGACGAAATTATTCATTGTCCCCTGGCTGGACGCTAAAATTCCCAAGGCACCATACAGCGCGTCGGTTATTGCTTGCGAGACTTCGGTATTTCCAGCAATGACGGCGGCCGGGTATTGGGGGTTTATCATGCTGCGTTCTGGAACGATAATCTTCAAAGGTTTCATACATCCTTCATTGAGAGGAATATCATCCCCGACCAATGTTCTGAACACATAAAGGACAGCCGCCTTGCAGATAGCAATTGGTGCATTGTAATTTCCCACAACCTGATCAGAGGTGCCGGTAAAATCGATGGTCGCTTCGCGGTTTTCGTGATCGACGGAAATGATAACTTTAATTTGCGTTCCGTTATCCAGAGGATACAAAAATTTTCCGTCTTTCAATACATCCAATACACGACGGACAGATTCTTCCGCGTTATCCTGTACATGCCGCATATAGGCTTCAACCACATCGAAGCCGTATTGGCTGATCATTTTGCGAACTTCCTGGACGCCGGTTTCATTGGCGGCGATCTGGGCTGTTAAATCCGCAATGTTATGATCTGGATTCCGGCAAGGATATCTGCCGGAGGCGAGCAAGGCGCGTGTCTCGGTTTCGCGGAAATTCCCTTGTTCAACAAGTAAAAAATTATCAATGAGAACGCCTTCGTCTTCGATAACCTCGCTATCGGGTGGTGCCGAACCGGGCGTACGGCCTCCGATGTCCGCGTGATGGCCCCGGGAACCAACATAGAATAGGATGTTTTCTCCCTGTTGGTCGAAGACGGGCGTAATGACGGTGACATCGGGAAGATGTGTCCCGCCATTATACGGCGCGTTCAGGGCATAGACGTTCCCCGGTGCCATTTTTCCGGCGTTTTCAGTGATAACGGTTTTAATGGATTCGCCCATAGAGCCTAAATGCACCGGTACATGGGGTGCATTGGCGACCAGATTACCTTCTTGATCGAAGATGGCGCAGGAAAAATCCAGCCGTTCCTTGATGTTGACAGAGTAAGCGGTATTGGAAAGAGTCGCACCCATCTGTTCGGCAATGGACATAAAAAGATTGTTGAACACCTCCAGCATAACCGGGTCCGCGTCAGTGCCAATGGCTTTTAGCTGTGCCTTTTCCTGATATCTGCTGACGATTAGATGTAGTCTTTCGTTGAGCTTCGCCCGCCAACCGTCTTCGACCACAATAGTCCCGGTGGACTCTGTAATGATTGCTGGGCCCGTGACGATTTCGCCGGGATGGAGAGTTTCCCGGTCATACAGGGAAACCTTTTGCCAGCCGCCGCCTACATACATTTCAACGTGGTCACGAGGCGTTGCTTCCCCTGAAGATTGCGAGATATCTGATACGGGATCAATTTCTGTCTCCGTAACACCAACGACTTCGACGGAAAGCGCCTCCGCCACCAGTTCGCGGTTTTCTGCGATAAAACCAAACCTTTTGTGATGGGCGGCCTCAAAAGCCTCCTTCATGCTCTCAGGTGGTCCAAGATCGATTAAAATTGCTGTATCCGTGCCTTCATATCGCAGGTGAACCTGCTGGATATAACTCAGGTTCTCTTTTGATACACCTTGGGCCAGCACCTCAGCTTGGGCATCTTCTGTCAGCGGCGCGCTGATAGTAGCAAGCTTGGAAGGCAAATCAGAATTAAACGGAAGATCTAATTGGGCCTCACGCATTGCCCGCACATCGGCAAGCCCCATACCATAAGCAGAAAGTACGCCTGCAAAGGGATGAATAAATACACTTTTCATGTCCAATGCATCGGCCACGAGACAGGCATGCTGACCACCGGCACCGCCAAAACAGTTTAACGTATACTCGGTAATGTCGTAGCCGCGTTGTACAGAAATTTGTTTCACGGCGTTGGCCATATTCTCAACGGCAATTTTCAAAAAACCTTCGGCAACGTCTTCCGGTGTCGGCGCCGAAGCGCCTGTTGCGACGGCGATTTGATCGGCCATTTCGGTAAATTTAATGCGGACGGCCTGGCTATCCAAAGGCTCATCAGCATCCGGTCCGAATACTTTTGGGAAGTATTTTGGCTGGATCTTTCCAAGCATCACGTTGCAATCGGTGACTGCCAGCCGGCCCCCGCGGCGATAACAGGCCGGCCCAGGGTTCGCACCGGCGGATTCAGGGCCGACACGGTATCGTGAACCGTCAAACTGTAAAATGGATCCTCCTCCCGCTGCTACTGTATGTATATGCATCATCGGTGCGCGCATGCGTACGCCAGCTACTTCCGTTTCGAAGCTACGTTCATAGCTTCCCTCATAATGGGTGACATCCGTAGAGGTTCCGCCCATATCAAAACCGATAAGTTTTGTCAGGTTGCTCATAGCTGCAGTCCGCGTCATGCCGACAACACCGCCAGCCGGGCCAGACAAGATTGCGTCTTTGCCTTGAAACAGGCTGGCATCTGTCAGACCACCGTTTGACTGCATAAACATCAATCTTGGATTGTTTTCCGACGCCTCGGACATGCCTAATTCGTCTTTAACCTGGTTCACGTATCGCCTTAAAATAGGTGAAAGATAGGCATCCACCATAGTGGTGTCACCTCGGGCAATAAGCTTGATCAAAGGGCTTACAGCGTGGCTTGATGAAATCTGCGTAAATCCAATTTCTGAAGCAATTTCTGTGGCTTGCGTCTCATGATCGGTATATTTATAGCCATGCATGAAGGCAATGGCGACGGACCGAATACCCTGCTCATAAGCCGAAATCATCTCGGCTTTTAACTTCGTTTTATTGAGAGGTACCAAGATGGTGCCGTGTGCATCAACACGTTCTTCGGCTTCGATCACCTGTTCGTACAGAAGCTCTGGTAGTTTAATATCAAGGTCGAAAATACGGGGCCGACTTTGATATCCGATACGTAATGCATCGCCAAATCCCTGGCTGGTCACATAAAGTGTCCGATCACCCTTGCGTTCCAATAGAGCGTTTGTGGCGACGGTCGTGCCCATCTTGATGTTTTCAATCTGCGTCGACGGATCAAACAGATCAGTCTCTTGGGCCAGAAGGTCCTTTATGCCTTGTACCGCCGCATCTTTATAACGCTCAGGATTTTCTGACAGCAATTTATGGGATACAAGACGTCCATCGGGGCGTTTGCCGACGATATCCGTAAAGGTCCCGCCGCGGTCAATCCAGATTTGCCACATTCTCTTATTCCTTAGATAGATCTAGCGTGAGTATACGAGTTCGGGCAGCCATAAAGCAATTTGTGGGAACGCCAGAAGCATACCAATCATTACAAACATGGTCAGCACGAAGGGAAGGGTACCGATCATAACATCGTTTAGGCGGCCAGTTTTCCGGATCCCTTGAACCACATAAAGGTTTATTCCGATCGGCGGCGTAATCAAAGCGGTTTCCAACAGAACCATGAGCAGGATACCAAACCAGACCGGATCATACCCAAGCTGAATAATGATCGGTGCCAGTAATGGCGCGGTGGTCAGCAGCATGGACAACGTTTCCATAAAACAGCCGAGCAGGATGAGGAAACCGATAATCATGAGCATGGTTTCAAAAGGACTTAAGCCAAGACTGATGATGAATTGGGTTAGGGCCTGCGTTAGACCTATGGTCGCCAG
>NZ_JBALWD010000016.1:0-79812 GCF_036960985.1 Sneathiella sp.
TGGCAATTTTCTCTGCGATAATTCTGGTGGTTGCAACGAGCGTCTATTTATTTATCCAGACAGATCAAGGTCGACAATTTGCTGTCCGACAAATTGAGTCCCTGGTTCATGATCCAGCTGGTATATCCGTATCGCTTGGCGACCTTAGCGGAAATCTATTTTCTGATTTTGACATATCTTCAATTTCTTTTTCGGATTCAAAAGGTAATTGGGCAGCTGCAGAAAATCTAAAAATATCCTGGTCGCCATTGGGTTTATTGACAGGCAAGTTGGAAATACAAGATGTGTCACTGCAATCGTTTAAAGTAAATCGCCGACCGGCCTCTGGAACCGATGCACCTGAACAGGATACTTTCTCTTCTTTCTCCTTGCCTGTTTCAATCGAGCTTGATCAATTAAACATAGAAAAAATAACACTAGAAGAACCGGTTCTCGGGCGCGCAGCGCAACTAAATCTATCTCTAGAACTTAATACGCAAGTGAATGACGCTATTTATAGCGAAATAAAAATCTCACGTCTTGATGGCAACACAGGATCTGTGGAAGGGCTCTTTTCATACCACCCTGAATTTCGGACATTGGCTATCGATGTGCAAATGCGGGAACCACAAGGCGGATTGATTGCCCGTACATTGGATTTACCAGGGTATCCAGAATTGACGGCTTCGTTATTTGGCGATGGCGCGCTCAATGCTTGGCGCGGCCAATTTCGTATGAATGCCGATAAGGTGTTTGAAAGTGATCTGGCAATTAGTACGCGTGGTGAAACGCGAATAGAAATCGATGTGCAAGGGGGCGGCATTCTTGCGGAAGATATGACAACTTCCTTACCCATGGTAGATGGTTCTTACATTGGCGTAGAAGCTGCTATTGCCTGGGATACAACAGCAGACAAGATCCTGATTAATTCCTCTCGAATAGAAAACACTAACTTGTCTATTGCGGTTAATGGTGAGGTAGATTTTGCAAATGATACGCTCAAAGGAGACCTTAAATCCACGTTGAGAGATCCATCCGCGCTCAACAAGATCATCGCACCTGCATCTATGGAAAGCGCTGTTGTTGATTTGAAGATTGATGGTACTTTTAGGGAAGTAACACTGGATGCTATTGTTCAGGTTGGTAACGCGGCCTATAATGATGAAATAGCCGCGAATGAAGCAACGGGTACCTTTTCCTCTAATTTTAACATACTAGAATTGGAGGAAATTCCTGTAAGTGGATCTGCGGCTATTGCCGGGATTTCAATGCTGCCCCCTGAGATTGAAGCGCTTTTTGGGAATGCCGTGGATATTGATTTTTCTGGCGTTTTTGAGCGTACGAATCAAAAAGTTGATATGGCGGATTTAAAAATAGCCGGAGAAAATATTTCGGCTGCTGGACGTGGGCATTATTTTATGACCAACGGGACAGCTGACGCGACGGCAGATATTAAAATCCAAGACCTTTCCAAACTATTGCCTGTAACCGGTAATCTAGCGGCAACAATCGATCTCAAAGGGATGGTTCCGGAGCAGCGGTTTGCAGCAAAAGTCGGCCTACAGGCAACAGAACTAGATTTGCAGGATCAAACGCTGAATGATCTGATCGGTTCTTCGGCTTCCGCGACAGCGAAGATTGGGCTTAAAAATGATATCCTTAACGTCTCTGATATTGAGGCGCAGTTACCGGTTGGCGTAATTGCCGGAGAAGCCGAATTTCCCGTCACTTTTGAAACTGTTTTGGCAAAACTGGTGGTATCCGTGCCAGAGCTGTCCCGCCTTGATCCTCTTACAAACGCACACCTGTTGGGAGCCGGAACAATTACCGCCGATTTCAAGGGTGAAATAGATAACCCGAGGGTCACCGGAAACCTTGAAATTAAGAACCTTCAGGCCGAAGAAGTCGTGATAGGGGATACCAAGGCAAATTATACATTCAAGGACATTCTTTCAGCTCCTACAGGGGATATTGCAGGGGTGATTGATCCGGAAAACCTCAATATCAATTTCTCAAGCAATGTGCGTGTTACAAACTTTGAACACTTAAGCTTCGATCAAATTTCGATCGCTGATAACGACAATAAGATGTCGGGTGTCCTGAATATCCCCTTGAATGGCTCACCGCTCACCGGTCAACTTGAGATTTTACTTCCCGAATTGGCCACCGTTGCGGCCCTGATAGATGAAGAGATATCTGGTAGTCTGAAAATAGAGGCAGTACTGGAAAACCTAAATGGAGAGCAAGGCCTCGCATTTGATGCCACCTCGTCGACTTTGACTCTACCGCATTATTCCGTTTCAATTGACGGGGCACAGCTGAAAGGGAAGACTTCCGGAAATTTCGCCGATCCAGCTGTGAAAGCAACGTTGGAGATAAATCGTCTCTCTGTTGATAAATCTGAATTGGAAAACGCTGTTGTATCCATCGACGGTAAAGTCTCAGATATGATCTATGATTTTAAATTGGAAAACCGAATAGAGCCAAAATTGGAGTTGGAGGGCGGCGGGGCTTTCTCCCGTAAAAATAATATCGCTGAGTTTTCGCTAGCTCGTTTAGACGGCGAATTTGGCGATAAAAAAATTGCGCTTGTCGATCCTTTGCTGCTTAAACAGGACAAGTACAATATCGACATCGAAAGATTTGCCGTAGCAATAGGCGAGGGAACGCTAAATGGCGCCGCCGTCATCACGGACAGTTCGGCGACAGGCAAATTGAGTGTCGTCGCATTACCTTTAGATATACTAGAGCTGTTGAATCCGGAGGTGCAAATTGCAGGCCGTCTGGACGGCGACGCCCAGGTTTCCATTCAGGAAAAAGGTAGTACGGGCACATTTTCTTTTGCCGCAACAGAAATTCAAGTAGGAGCTGAGGAATATCCAGACACTCCTGTCTTTTCCAGCCATTTAAAAGGCACGATTGCGGAAGGTAAGATTGAATTTGTGAGCGATATTACAGGATTGGAAAAGACGGCGTTTGAAATATCTGGAATTCTTCCCATTACGGCAACATTTACGCCCTTTAAAACACACATAAATTACGATAAACCAGTTAATATTAAAATAACGGCAGACAGCAATATCAAAGCGTTATGGCCAATTCTTTCATTAGATACTCAACGTGCCACAGGAATATTTACCGCAGAAGCGGATTTGCGAGGTACGCTTTCAGACCCTGTATTGAACGGGGTCGCCACTTTGAAGAATGGCAGTTATGAGCATACGGAATACGGGACTGTTTTGAGCAATATAGTTCTCGAATTAGACGTGAAGGATACAAATACCATCGCCGTAGACCTGAAAGCTACGGATGGGCGAAAAGGAACGGTGGCGTCGACTGGGAGCATCAATATCTCTGCCGTTGATAATCCTGAGCTCGATTTGTCGCTTTTAGTAACTGATCTAAAAGCATTGAATTTGGAAGAACTTCAAGTGACGACTGATGCTGATATCGAAATAAAGGGCACATTGGCCGCTCTAAATGTGGTTGGAAAGATGACCACAAGCAATGTGGAGATTGATATCGGGGGCGAAGTTGCACCGACCGTCGTAAATTTAAAAGTGACCGAGGTAAACCGTAAGGGTGTTGCTGAGGAGTCCCTTTTGGACAAGACGGATTTAGACAGAAACATTCTACTCGCCATTGATTTGGATATGCCGCGGCGGGTTTTTATTCGGGGGCGCGGACTGGATTCTGAATGGGAAGGAAAATTCAAAATTACCGGAACGGCGGAAAAACCGGTGATAGAAGGTTATATCAGCCCCATCCGCGGTCAGTTTGTTTTCGCTGGAAAGAGCTTTGTTTTACAAGAAGGTGAAATCGCGCTCTTGGGAGGCAACAATCTCGATCCGGAGCTGTCGCTGTCTGGCAAATACGAGAACCCGAATATTACGGCAACGGTGACAATTGAAGGACCCGCATCGGATCCTGAAATTAGCTTTTCCTCAGATGAAGGGCTGCCAGAGGACGAAGTAATTTCTCAGATATTGTTTGGGAAAGCATCTGGCGGGCTTACGGCCCTTGAAGCGGTCCAACTTGCGGAGACTTTGGCGACACTTTCGGGTAGCTTCGGCTCTGGCGGTGGAATCACAGGATTTGTACGTAATACTTTGGGTGTAGATGTTCTCAGTGCTGGTACGAATGCTGATACAGGTGCTGCCGAAGTCAGCGTCGGAAAATACGTCAATGACAACGTGTATGTTGGTGTGGATCAAGGGGCAGAGGCCGGAAGCACTCGGGCAAAAGTTCAAATCGATCTCACTCCCAATCTGTCCCTCGAAACGGAGATGGGACAAACATCAGATAGTCGTGTGGGCATTTTCTGGAAATGGGATTACTGATCTTTCGACTGCAAGTCGCCTGAGTTTAGACTTAATTCATTACTAGTCTCGGATATGGCTAAGTAAATTTTGGGGGTTTTATGTATTGGTTTTTATGGGCGCGC
This sequence comes from Sneathiella sp., assembly GCF_036960985.1. Classification (NCBI taxonomy): domain Bacteria; kingdom Pseudomonadati; phylum Pseudomonadota; class Alphaproteobacteria; order Sneathiellales; family Sneathiellaceae; genus Sneathiella; species Sneathiella sp. The sequence goes on from NZ_JBALWD010000016.1 coordinate 4,424, forward strand.
AGATCTTTTTTAAACTCGAAAACGTATGTTCTCGCAGGTGTGGCAATGATGTATATGTTTGTCGGAATTGCACCTGCATTTGCCGATCCTCCGCCTTGGGCGCCAGCTTGGGGGTATCACGGAAAGCAAAAAGGCAAGAATAAACAAAAGCACAAAGGAAAGAAAACGCACTATGCCGTACCTCCCGCGGTGCCGTTTGGTATCGGCAGGGGAGATTGCAATAGGGAACTCCTTGGAAGCGTACTTGGTGCAACTATTGGCGGCGTCGCCGGTTCCCAAGTAGGTAAGGGGAGCGGTCAGCTGGTCGGCGTTGCTGGCGGTGCCATAATCGGTTATTTGATCGGCGGCAGTATCGGCCGATCCATGGATGAAATCGACCAAAACTGTATTGGCCAAGTGCTTGAGCACGGGGAAGATGGCCAGGATATCGTCTGGAATAATCCGCGAAATGGTGCAATATATGAGGTAAGCCCGAGTAAAACCTACCAGGAAGATAACGGTGAGTATTGCCGGGAATACACAGCTCAATCTGACGTTAATGGTCAGATACAAACCACATACGGTAGAGCTTGCCGTCAGGAAGACGGCACCTGGAAAATCAAAAACTGAGGGACTAAATAGAAATTCTTTAGTGCCTTTGTGCATTTGAGAATTATACTGGTCGAGGTCAAAAAATACATATGCAACGCATATGACAAAAAGGGGACCTTCGATGAGTTATGAGTTTATTTCCGTTTCGACAGCTGAGCATGTGACCCGGATCACCCTCGATCGGCCAGAGGTTATGAATGCCATCAACAAACCGATGCATGCTGAAATGCAAGCGGCGTTGGATGACTTTGCCGCGGACACAGATCAATATATATGCGTTATAACCGGCCGAGGTGATCGCGCTTTCTGCGCGGGCAGTGATTTGAAAGCAATCGCGGAAAGTGATGGGCTTAAACGGCATGTTTACCCGAAAAACGGTTATGCCGGATTGATCGAACGCTATGACCTCGACAAGCCGGTCATTGCTGCGGTCAATGGTGTCGCCCTCGGTGGTGGTTTTGAGATTGCCTTGGCATGTGACATTATAATTGCCACGGAAAATGCACGATTTGGTTTGCCCGAACCTTTAGTCGGTGCGGTTGCTATAGGCGGTGGTATGCATCGATTAGCCCGGCAAATTGGCCTTAAGCAGGCAATGGGTTTGATTCTCAGTGCAGATAGTGTTGACGCGGTAAAAGGTGAAAGCCTGGGGTTCGTAAATGAAGTCGTTGCCCAGGAAAATCTGGAAGATGCGATAGAGCGTTGGTGTAAGTCCATCCTTCGATCTGCCCCTTTAGCTATCCGGGCGTCGAAAGAAACTGTCATGCGAGGCTTGGACGAAACAAGTCTGGAAGCTGCGATGGCCGGACAAGCGAACTATCCTGCATTCAGTACCTGGCGTAATGCAGAGGACACGTTGGAAGGACCTAAAGCCTTTGCTGAAAAACGCAAGCCCAACTGGAAAGGAAGATAGTCAGCGTTCAGCTGGTGACCCGCCGCCAGAGCAGATGATGTTCGTAAATATTTCCGGACTTTGTCGTCTCCGGCTTGGTTTTAAGCAATAGGTCTTTCCCTTGCTTCTCCATAGTTCTGACCAGTGGATGACCAATCCAATGAGCAATTGTTGAGACAATAACGTCATGGCTGACGCGATCTCCTTCCAAATGGTAGGTGCCACCATAAGCAAGGCTGGTGTCTGCGGTTGCGGATGCGCCATGGGGCGCGCTCTCAAAATCCGCCCTCATAAGGAATCCGGACATGCGGCCATCTGCCGAGTAAATGATCTGGCCTTTGGCGTTCTCGCCCATGGGATACCCGTCAGGCTTGCCATTTTTGACTGAAGTCCAGGTTACTAAGGTCCAACTGCCTATTAACTCATCAACGGTCATCATGGTCGCATATACCCCTGTATTGTTTTTCATATTCTATCAGGTGTCGCGGAGCGGTGAAACCCGTTTGTATTGACGATCACTTGTTGTTCATTCCACGACCTAGTAGTCTTTTTTAGGCGAACCATTATTGGTCAAATATCATGATGAACTTGAAGGCTATGTGAACAAATGAAACGAATATGTTTTGTCGGCGCTTCAACAACCGAAGGACAGGGGGACGAAACAGGGCAAGGTTGGCCGGGCCGCCTGAGTGCACCTCTTCGGGATAAAATTGCTCCGTATAATTTGGGTGTAAGCGGACAATTGCTTGGCGAAATCCGTCGGCGCGCGGCTGCCGAGTGCGCGGCACGTATCTTGGATTCGGATCAGGGCGGTATCGTTTTTTGCAGCGGGATGAATGATATTGCGCGCCATCAAGGTCTCTCCCGGACTCCGATCCGTCGTGTTATTCAAACTTTTGAGACGTTATTAAATGATTTAGAAGCGATCGCGCCCCTAATTGTTATCGGACCCTTTCCAGTCTATACGCCAAAAATGCCTTACCATTCAGAAGTGTCCGGGCTTGAATTGGATTTTCGAAATGAAGATATAGAAGAAACGAATACAATTTACCAAGGCCTCTGTGAAATGCATTCGGTACCCTACTTATCGATTTTCCCCGACCTCATGGAAAGTGACCTCTATGGCCACTCTTTGAAGGAAGGGGACGGGCTGCATCCGGGCGGTGACGGATATCAATTGGTGGCCGAAAAAATTGCAGATTGGCCGGCTTGGAAAACACTTATCACTTAGAGTCAGAGACAAGGAAGAGGGCAATGTTTGCAATAAAACACCTAGACCATCTGGTATTGCGGGTCACCGATATTCAGCAAATGATGGATTTCTATATTGAGATACTTGGATGTAAGCTGGAAAAAACCAACGAACAGGCGGGACTGTATCAACTAAGAGCGGGCGGTAGCCTCATTGACCTTGTGCCAATCGACGGAAACATAGGACGTATGGGCGGGGCGGCACCCGGCAAAGAAGGCCGTAATCTGGATCATTTTTGCCTGTCTATCGAGCCTTTTGATGCGGAAGAGTTGAAATCTTTCCTGCGGGGGAAAGGCGTTGACCCCGGAGAAGTTCAACAAAGATACGGCGCGGAAGGAAACGGGCCGTCCCTTTACCTGACGGACCCGGAAGGAAATGTCGTCGAACTGAAAGGGCCATCGTCCGGAAATTAGCGCGTTTTCGTTTCGCCCAGACAATAGCAATAGAGGAAGATCAAGATGAACCGGCTTATAGGCGCGTTGATTGTGGGTGTTGGGATGGGAATAGCCGCGATGGCCGCCGCTGAGACCGCCGAACAAAAAGTCATGGAGCAAGCGCGTAAAGATTGCAGCAGCTTTGAAAATGGCGTGATGGCGATGACACGCAAGGCTATCCCAAGGATCGACTTAACAGGGGACGGCGTCCCAGACACAATCATTGACGCGCATGAATTTCGCTGTTCTACGGCCGCCTCAATGTATTGCGGAACGGGAGGCTGCAGTCTTTGGGTCATTGTTGGGGATAAAAGCTATGCTTATCTGGCAAAAGGCTGGAAGGTCGTAGAATGGGCCAATTTTAAGGTATTATTGTTGGACGTACATGGTTCCGAATGCGGCGGCACAAATCTTCGGAAATGCGTGCGCGCCGAAGTCTGGACTGAAGACGGATTTTACAGTGTTGACGCCCAGTGATTAATTGACAAATTCATCGCGGAAGGAAATTAATGGCCTGCCGATTTTTGGTAATCACGTTTGCGATCCTGTATGCCGTTGCGCTCGGCTTGTTTTTGATTGGTACCTATGGTTGGTTCGGACAGGATACGGGTCCGTTGGCAGGAATATTCCTCATACCTCTTGGTCTGCCATGGTCTTTAATTGAAGTTCCTGACGCGATGCTCTTGCCTGTGGCAGTAGGCTCCCCGTTCTTAAATCTGATTATTTTGTGGGTTATTTGCCGGCTAATCCGCAAAAGGCTCACATGAAACAACTAAGGATAAAGAGGGTTTCGTGTATCGGTAAGGAGTTTCCCTCCAATTCCGATAAAACAGATTCCGGCGGCGCGCTCAATCCAATGGCTGGTTTTTGCGAAGCGTTCGACAACAGGCTTCGACGACATGAACAAACTGACAATGGCATACCAACATAGCGCGGACGTAAATACCAATCCAATGATCAGCATCAATAACCAGACAGGTGTTTCCGATGTAACGGCCGTCGCGAAAACGCTGCTAAATATAACAATCGCTTTGGGGTTGGTGAGCGTAACGAGAAATCCAAAGAAAAAGGGGTTTGAAGCCGGTTTCTTCTCCGGCTCCGAAATATCAATCTGAACTGGTTTTGCAAATAACAGCCGCAAACCCAAATAGATCAGGTAGCTTGCGCCGAGAATACGAATGGACCAGGCGAGCCATTCATACTGCACCAGGATAGCTGACAATCCAAGCAGGCTTAATCCAGCGTAGGCCAACAGTCCCAAAGACACGCCTAACGTTGTCATCAGCCCGGCGCGCGTGCCGCCCTTAATCGACGAACGAACAACCGCAACGAAATCCGGACCGGGGAGCATCAAAGCCGGGAGGAAAATCCCGAAGATACTTAATAAGACAACGAAGGGATCCATAGACTATCCCCGTTTGTAAGTTATTTTACGAACCAGCTTGCCGTTTTCGAAATGTAAAAGATCAAGGCCCATCATGGTTTTTTCCTTGTCGGCCCCCTCGCCGTGAAACATATGTAAGGTCCAGCTGTCCATAACCTTTCCAGTTTCTTCATCGATAAACCGGTCGTCACCGGCAAAGAGGATTTTGCCGATACTGCCGTCAAGGACGGGTTCAAAAGCTTTGGAAATCGCTGTTTTCCCCTCATGGGATTTTCCGTAGGCATCTTTGTAAACAGCATGATCGGAAAAAAAACTCATGACGTCCGCCATGCTTTGCCGGTTAAACGCGTCGACAAAACGGTCTGCTAGATCTGAAAGTTCCGCACGGCTCTGTAAAGTTGTAGTGCTCATGGTTTTCTCCTCTGGTTGCTGTAGGCTACAATCCCATTTGGCGCAGAATTGCCAGGACCAGCGGGTCGTCTGGATCATGTAGCCTGTTTGTTATGTCAAAATGGTTATCCGTGCGCAGCGCCATATACTCACAAGAGAGCTCGGCCTTTCTGCATTTTTCCGTGAAATCCTGCGACTGGCGCAAAAAAGAGCCCGATTCCCCGCCGCCGACCGCGCAAATAACCGGACAGGCGCAGTGCAGTTCCAGGTTTTGCGGGCTGTTGGCCAATGCCTCTTCTTTCGTTAAATGAATATCGTCCTGCAAATCAGTATATCTGTGCGGCATAATATCGAACAGGCCACTTAACGGAGAGGCACCCTTTAATAAATTGGCGGGCATTCCGTACTGTTCCGCCCAGTCCGTTGCCATCATCATGCCGGTCAAATGGCCGCCAGCGGAGTGGCCGGACAGAAACAGTAAGTCAGGATCTCCGTTATAGTCGGAAATATTCTCGTAGATCCATTTCAGTGCCTGCCGCATCTGGTCGACAATATCCGGTATCGTGACGGCGGGACATAAGTCATAATTTGGTAGAACAACCGTCGCGCCGGCGTTGTTAAATACGGGCGCAATCTCACTGTACAATGCCTTGTCCCAGCCGCGCCAATAACCACCATGGATAAAAATGAAAACCGGGGCCCCGGTGGCTGCGGCTGGAAAAATGTCGACAGTTTGCAGACTTGAGGATCCATAGACGACATCAATATGGCCGAGGCCTTCCTCGCGTGCCCGCGCACTCCGGATACCGGCATTCTCCTTATAATCTGCCATGTTGGAAACCGTACGGCTCGGTAGGTACTGCACGTTTAGGGCTTCTATTTCGTCCTTATTGAGATTATCATATCCCATTATATTCTCTTTATTGGTTTGAGGATTAATTATAGTATTGCATATTTATTGGAGCGGAGGCAATTTCGCAAATCTACCATTTTGACATTATTTTCAGGATTTAAATCTTGTTGTTTACGCTACGTTTTATTGTCGGCGATTAAGGCCTCATTAACTCAAACCCACTATCTTTGGTTGCGAATAAGAGATCACCTGAAAAATCAAAGGCAGTTCGGACTTCAGAGCTCGTCAAAGTTGGGAAAGTAATATGCGTTCAAAATCAGTCATCGGTGCGGGAATTTTTCTTGCAGTAACGTTTATGATGACAGGAGCTTTGGCTGTTGAAAGCAATATCTTTCGAATTGGAACAGGCGGGATCAGTGGGACATATTATCCAGTCGGTCAGGCGATAGCGACGATGATTTCAAATCCTCTCGACAAAAAAGAATGTGGCGATATACCCTGTGGTGTCTCTGGTTTACTGGCTGTAGGGCAGGCCTCTAATGGATCTGTTGCAAATATCGCAGGTATCCAATCAGGCCAAATCGAAAGTGGTTTTTCGCAATCAGATATAGCTCATTGGGCACGGACTGGAACCGGTTTCTATAACGGAGAAGTGCCAAACACAAACATTATGGCTTTTGCCAGTCTGTATACAGAAAGTATCCATCTGGCCGTGCGTCAAGATTCAGGTATTAAATCGATTTATGACTTGGTCGGAAAACGTGTGTCACTTGACGATCCAGGATCTGGAACCCTTGTCGATACGCGCATTATTTTGAATGCATACGGTGTTTCCGAGGCGGATATGGATGTTCAATATGTCAAGGCATCGGAAGCCATAAAGAAAATGAAGGCTGATCAACTGGATGCGTTTTTTGTGATCGCAGGGTTTCCGTCGAAAGCCATTACCGATTTGAGCAATGACACTCAAATCTCCTTGATAGATATTGACGGTGATGCTGCTTCGAGAATTACACGTGACAATGAGTTCTTTTCTGAGCAAATCATACCGGCCGGGACATATCAAAATATCGATGATGTGCAAACGCTAGGTGTTGGCGCCTTGTGGGTTGTAAATAAAAATGTTAGCACGGAACGGGCCTACAAAATCACCAGAAAATTCTGGGAGAGTTTACCGGATTTCAAAAAATTTGGGGGACATCCTAAATTATCAAAAATTTCTCTTGAGACCGCGTTTCAGTCAATGAGCGTGCCGTTGCACCCGGGAGCTCGAAAATATTATGAGGAAACTGGGCTTTTGAACGAAAAAATATTGCGGAATTAGGGCCAGATTAATGATTAAAGCCTGGCTTTCAAAGCTCAACGAAAAAATCGAATCTAAAAATATTCCTGAATGGAACAATGCCTATGTTGCGGGTATTTTTTGCCTGTCATTGTTTGTGATAGCGACGATTACTTACGTACAAGTTACGTTGTCGAAAATCGAGGAATCCGTTCCGTTACAGATTGTGGCTCAGGAGCAAGCGGTCGACGACATAATTGATCAGTTCGCCGTCGCCAATAATGCCCTGGTCTTGGCCCAGCTTGCTGAAGGTCAAAAGCGGATGGAATATATCGATCTTGCACGGAAAAAAATCCAACAGGTACACGCTGCTTTGGAAAAAGAACGTATCCAGTTCGGTTTTGATAACCTTATCGGCACGGCGGCAATCTATGCGGTCATACAGCCGGCAACATTTGATGTTCAAAACTGGCTTGAAAAGGGGATCAGTGGCTTGCCGCCTGAAGCATTGGTCGTGCTTGAAACGGCTTCAGTCCGATCGCGCGCCGCAATTGATGAAGCTGAAAATTTACACAATCAAGTAACGGAAACAGCCTCAAATCTATTGGCGATGCAAGCGGAAAAGATCAATGCGTTTCGCGGCATTATGATCCTTGTTCTATTCCTTCTAGCCGGACTTGCAACAGTCCTGACTTACTATATCTACAATAGGTGGTTGGCCAGCCGCGAGCTGGAAAGAAGTGAGCTAAAACATCGACGTATTTACGAGAATGCGACCGAAGGTATTTTTCAGGTAAATATGAATGGCACGTTTATCGATACTAATCCCGCTATGGCCACTATGCTTGGCTATAGTTCATCGTCGGAGATGGTGGAGAATGTTAAATCTTTCATCGACGAAATTTATCTGGATGTCGAGGTCGCTGAAAAACACCTGATGCTGCTGACCAAGGGTCAATATCTAATTGACGAAATCTATCAGTGGCGGCGTAAAGATGGATCGTTTATTTGGGGGGCGCTTAACGCCCATGCCGTTTATGATAAAAAAGGCGCCTTGTTGCATGTCGAAGGAACCTTGACGGATATGAATGCGCGGGTGCGCGCAGAACTGAATTTACGCAAAGCCAAAGAATTGGCCGAACTGGCTAATCGTGCCAAGTCCGAATTTCTGGCAAACATGAGTCATGAACTTCGAACACCGCTGAATGCCGTAATTGGGTTTTCGGAAATTTTGCAGTCTGAAGCTTTCGGGCCTTTGGGACATGCAAACTATAAAGACTACTCAAATGATATTCATGCAGCCGGTAAGCATTTGTTGGATGTGATCAACGATGTTCTCGATGTTGCCAAGATTGAGGCGGGGCAACTCAATCTGTCCGAAAGAAATATGGATCTGTCGGCAACGGTTACCTCTTGTATTCGCATGCTCTCCGTGCGGGCCTTCGACGCCGGCGTCAAATTGAGCTCCGATATTCCGTCAGATATGCCAGGCTTCCTGGGAGATGAAACACGCATAAAGCAGATCCTTGTAAATATAGCCTCGAACGCAATCAAATTCACCGACAAGGGTGGATCCGTCACGGTTGCCGCAGAGATCGGGGACGGCGGCGGAATAACCTTGCGCGTGACCGACACAGGTATCGGCATCGCGAAGAAAGACATTCCCCGGGTTCTTGATCGTTTCGGGCAGGTTCAAACCACCTATGCCCGCAACAACGATGGAACGGGTCTCGGGTTGACGTTAGTTCAGATGTTGGTCGAAGTGCATGGTGGCAAGTTCACCTTGGAAAGCGAAGTCGATGTCGGAACGGAATGCAGTATTCACTTTCCACCCGAGCGCACGGTCCGCTTGGCAGCGGCTGTCTAACCCACACGCCAAAAATCTTTTAGAATGTCCGCTTGCAGCAAAGCCAATCCGACCGCAACAACCATCAAGATAGCCAAGGTTACGTTGATGATGCGTAAGGCTTTCGTCGATTTGACCAATCGCCGTAAGACATTCCCGCCATAACACCAAATTGAATTAAGCGGAAAACTGACCGCCGCAAAAATGATCATGATCGTTGCGATTTGCCCCACGTAACTCGCGGAGGGGGAGACGAACTGGGAATAAGCCGCGATGATGGTGACCCAGGCCTTCGGATTGAGAGGGTGTAAAATGACACCCGCCAAATAGCCCGGATGACTGGATCTGTCTTCCACGTGCGGGTTGGCAGTTGCCACTTTATAGGCCAAGTAAATGATATATAAAACCGACGCGAACAAGAAGACAATCTGTAGGGTGGGGAAGGTTATAAAAAGCGATCCTAGTCCAAGCGCGACGGCAAGGCAGACCAACAGAAACCCTGAAATACTTCCCACCAGAAAGGGTAGAGAACGACGGTAGCCAAAACTGGCCCCGGACGCCATCAAGGCCATATTGACCGGTCCTGGCGAGCCGACCATGGAGACTGCGAACATGGCAATCAGAGCAATTTTTCCGAGTTCCATCGGGCTTCTTTCTGAAATAGGACAATTTACATTGTCTCAATATTGTCATAAAATTGTCCCAGTCAATTCCAATATTGTCACAGTGACAATTTTAAGGCTGTTATGCGAAAATTTGAAGAGATTGCCGAAACCCTTGTCGACCTTATTAAGCAGGGAAAATTGAAGGCAGGAGACCGGCTGCCCAGTCATCGCGATCTGGCCTATGACTATAAGTGTAGCGTTGGCACTGCCAGCCGGGCGTATGGGGAATTGGAGCGGCGCGGATATACCTATGGCAAAGTCGGGCAGGGTACTTTTATTTATGGTACAGAGGCCGATGAAGCGGCTATTGGCAAAGGCGTGTTTTTTCCGCGAGAAAGCTGGGTCGATGGCCAACGCGGTATCGTCAATCTGTCCAAGAACAGTTACTATCACAAAGATACGGATGCCCGTATGCGCGACGCCTTTCTGCGGCTGTCCATGGGCAATGAACCAACCCAGTATCTGGAGTATTTCGACAGCCGCGGTCGCCCCCGTGATCGGGTCATTGCCGCGAGCTGGATAGGCAAACAAATCGAGAAGGTCGATCCGGAGAATATCATTATTACACAGGGCGCTCAGCCGGGTCTATACACGGCCATGGCCACATTGGCTAATCCGGGTGACGTGGTGGCGACAGAAGCCTTTGGATATCCAGGCATCCGGGCGGCGGCTTACGAACTTGATTTACGGCTGACGCCCATTGCCATGGATAATTTTGGCCTTATCCCCGAAGAATTCGAGGCAATCTGCAAACGCGGATCGGTCAAGTTGCTGGTGACGATGCCGACCGGCCATAATCCAACCGGCACAACGCAACCGCTGGAACGTCGGTTAGAAATCCTTGAGATTGCCCGGGCTCACAATGTCCTGATTGTCGAGGATGCGGTTTATGCGCCGCTGCAGGATGTCTTTCCGCCAGCTTACATAGACCTCGATCCGGAACGGGCCTTGTATATTACGAGCTTGTCCAAGGTGTTCAGCCCCGGCTTGCGGGTTGGGTACATCGTTGCCCCGCCTAATCTTGTGCCGCGATTGGCAACAAAAGTCACAGCCATCAACTGGATGACGTCGGCCATTACTCTGGACATGTCGAATTTCTTCCTGCAAGGCGGGATCGTTGACGCGCAAGCGGTGGACTTGGTGAAAACATGTTGGCGCCGGGAACGTCGGGCGATAGATATTCTCGCACCCTGGATCGCACATGTGCATCATGCAAAACGGTCGCCGTTGCCGCATTTGTGGGTTGAACTCCCTGCAGATCAGAATATGGCCGAGTTTGTTGCTTCGGCGCGGCGAGAAAATATCGTTATTATTGCCGGCGATAGCTTTGCCATGTCCAAAACCGTCTCCGTCAATCATATCCGGGTCTGCCTGATGTCGGAACCCGACGAGCAGCGTCTTGAAAAAGCGTTGAAACGTCTGGCGACCTTGTTGGCCGAACAAACATCTCCGGTTATGGTCATTTAAATCAAGATTTTGTACCAATGACGAGTTGGATCTTTATTGAAATTGGGTTCTCGTGATTTTGCTGGTTCCCAGCGTTCTTTATTACTGGCCGAAGTTCAGAAAATAACACGCCCTAAACATGTTTCTATGAGTTTTGATCTTCCGACGGCAACATGTCGGGGCGAGGCTTGCTGGGGCGGGTTAGTACAAATCCAGCTCCAAATCCCATAAGGGCGAGCATGGCGACAAGTCCATACCAAGGCGTGCTGGAAAAAGCGATGACCAATATTGCACTAACTGTCATGGTTCCGACGGCGACAATTTTTGCGCGAAGTGGGATGACGCCGTATTTAGACCAATCTTGAAGCGGCGGACCAAAAACCTTGTGGTTATAAAGCCAATCATGGAACCGTTCAGAACTTTGCGAGAATGCCCAAAGAGAAATGAGTAAAAACGGCGTTGTTGGCAGGACAGGCAGAAAAATTCCGATGGCTCCGACGGCAACGAAAAACCAGCCGACTAGAAGTAGGAGTATCCTCTTGCTTGGTTGCATCATTAAATTTATTGCCATTAATTCGAGAATCGGGATTGTCAATGTCCGGGGTAAAATCCAGCTTGTGAAGGATATACCTTAAACAATGAAGACATGTTGAAAAAAACCGCTTTTTTTGTCTTTCAAAGGTATTTTTGAGAAATAGCGACCGGTTTGACAGCTTTCAATTTAGTCAAAAGCCTTCGTTTACCCTACTGTGCGGACCTAAACCGTTATAATATTTGACTATTTTGCCTATTTTTTAAGCAGGGTGGGACAGGTTAGTATTTTTGGCATTTTGCGAGACCAAAATACGGAAATTTGACTCAAAATCGCAATTTTTTGTTTGATCTCACCTGTGTTCTGGGCTTTCATGAAGACTGCAAGAATGCATTTAAGCGCCTTCACTGCAACATTGTCGGGATCTAATAAAGTAAAAACAAAGAACCGGACATACATTGGGACGTCTTTAATTTCCTTAAGGGAGGAAAAATTGAAAATTAAATCCATTATTTTGGCCAGTGCCGTCGTATCGGCAATCTCGGCTTTCAGCGCGCAAGCGGCTGATACAATCAAGATCGCCTTTATTGATCCGCTTTCCGGACCGTTTGCCGCAACAGGAACAAATGGCCTGAGAGAATTCGAATTTGCTGCTGATACACTTGTAAATGCCAAAGGCGGCGTTTTGGGCGGACAACAATTCGTTATCGTGCCTTTTGATAATAAAATTAGCCCCAAAGAAAGCCTCATTCAGCTGAAACGGGCAATCGGTGAAGGCATCCAGTATATTGCGCAAGGAAACAGCTCCGGTGTTGCAAATGCACTGACGGATGCGATTAAAAAGCACAATAAACGGAATCCAGATAAGCCGGTTCTTTTCCTGAACTATTCCGCGGTTGATCCTGCATTGACCAATGCAAAATGCAACTTCTGGCATTTCCGTTTCGACGCCAATGCCGATATCAAGATGAATGCATTGACGGACGTTATTGCGCAAGAAGACGGGATCAAGAAAATCTACTTGATTGGACAGGATTACTCCTTCGGTAAAGCGGTTGCTGCAGCGGCGGTTAAATTCCTCGGAGAGAAACGCCCTGACATCGAAATCGTCGGGAACGAACTTCACCCAATCGGTAAAGTGAAAGACTTTACACCCTATGCAACGAAAATTCGGGCCTCTGGCGCGGATGCGGTTATTACAGGTAACTGGGGTGCGGACATGGTTGGTCTGGGTAAAGCCATTGGCGACACCGGACTTGATGTGCCAATTTACACTTATTATGCGGCTAAAAATGGTATTACAAAAACCATTGGTGCCTCTGGTAAAAACAAAATCCGTCTTGTTCACGAAGGAAATGACAATCCTCCTTTGAATGAAGAGATCACGGCATATTACACTGGCTTTAAAGCTAAGTATCCTGACATGGACATCACACAGTACCGGATTGCCAACACAATTGGCATGCTGGCAGGTGCGATGGAAACAGCAGGGACAACTGATCCAGTAGCCGTTGCCAGAGCTCTTGAAGGTATGGAATTCACAACGTTGAATGGTGATAAAATGACCATGCGGGCTGAAGACCATCAGGCAATCCAGCCAATTCGGATTTCTGTTCATACGGACGAAAACGTTACGTTTGATGCAGATAACTCAGGATATGGTTTGGTAACAGAATCAACAATTACAGCTGCTGATTCATCTTTGCCATCAACTTGTAAAATGGAACGTCCTAGCTAAACGGGACGCTGTTGCAAGTCTAATAGTGCTGGTCGGATGTTTCCGGCCAGCATTTCTCAGCCGGGCGTAAGATCTGGTTTCCAAGAATGTGTGTAATTAAGAGATTCAACCAATGTTTGAATTGATCTTCTTTTCCCTGTTAAATGGGATTGTCACGGGACTACTGCTGTTCATGCTCGCAAGTGGTCTAACCCTTATTTTCTCGATGATGGGCGTCTTGAATTTCGCGCATGCCAGCTTCTATATGCTTGGCGCGTATCTGGCGTATACTATCAGTATATATTTGGGGTTCTGGGTGGGCCTCATTGTCGCTCCGATATTGGTCGGCCTTATTGGCGCCGTCGTTGAGCGATACGGCCTTCGCTATGTCCATCGGTGGGGGCATGTGGCGGAGCTTATTTTCACCTTTGGTCTTGCCTTCCTTATTGAAGAAGTGGTGCAATTCATTTGGGGTAAAGATACAAAAGCGTATCTCGAGCCAGAAGTCCTGCAATTTCCGCTCTTTACGTTCTTCGGGCAAAACTTTCCGGCGTACAAAGCATTTATGCTGCTAATTTCCATCTCTATCTTTATCATGCTGTTGTTGATCCTGACTAAGTCACGTGTCGGTTTGATCATCCAGGCCGCAATTCATAAGCCGAATATGACGGCGATGCTCGGCCATAATGTGCCGCTGGTCTTCATGGGCGTGTTTGGAGTTGGCTGTGCGCTTGCAGGTGTTGCCGGCGTGATTGCCGGGCCAGCGCTGGGAACTTTCCCTGGTATGGCCGTTGTACTTGGCAGCATTGTTTTTGTGATCGTGGTAATTGGCGGTCTTGGGTCCCTGACCGGTGCTTTCGTTGCCTCCTTGATAATTGGCTTGTTGCAAACATTTGCCATTGCCCTTGATTATTCAGTGAATGACCTTTTGACCGCCTTGAACATATCGTTTGATGCAGACAGTGCATTGCGCGATTTATGGTCACTCTCATTGCCGCAGATTGCACCAATCCTGCCGTATCTCCTTCTGGTTCTGGTCCTGATATTCCGACCGACCGGCTTGTTTGGGAACCGTGAGACATGAGTGAAATAGCAAAAACAGCGACTGCTGAAAAATCAGTGCCGTTCGTAAAACGTTACGCTGTCTGGATCGGGTTTTTCGTCATGCTTATGGTGATGCCGTATGTTTTCTCTTCAAACATCGGCTTATACACCATGAATTTGATGGGTATTTTTATCATTTTTGCCTTGTCCTATAATATGTTGCTTGGGCAAGGTGGTATGCTCTCTTTTGGTCATGCAGTGTATTTTGGACTAGGTGGTTTTATGTCCGTGCATTTCATGAACTACATAGAAGATGGTACTTTCTTCTTTCCCATGTGGTTGCTCCCAATATTTGGTGGTCTGATCGGATTGGTTTTTGCCATCATCATCGGCAGCTTCTCGACCCGGAAAGCCGGAACCGTTTTCGCCATGATATCTCTAGGAGTTGGTGAGCTAATGGCAGCCAGTTCGCTCATCTTCGTTGCCTTCTTTGGTGGCGAGGAGGGCGTAAGCGGCGACCGGACAATGGGCCCGCCGCTGTTTGGCTTTGATTTCGCCCAGGATGTTCAAGTATATTACCTGATAGCCGCCTGGGTCTTCGTCTCGGTTTTCCTGATGTATCTGTTTTCGCGAACACCGGCCGGACGCATGGCCAATGCCGTCCGTGACAATGCGGAGCGGGCCGAGTTTGTCGGTTATAGCCAACGAAAAGTCAGATTTGTCTCCTTCTGCATTTCCGGGTTCTTCGCGGGTATCGCGGGTGGGTTATTTGCTATTAACTTTGAAATCGTCACAGAAGAAAACTTGAACGCCTTGACATCCGGCGTTGTTCTGTTGATGGCTTTCATCGGCGGTGTTGGCTTCTTTATCGGACCGATTATCGGGGCCGTGGTTTTCACCTTGCTGCAAAGTATCTTGAGCAACTATACGGATATCTGGCAGCTCTATGTGGGCGTCTTGTTCCTGCTGACGGTGATGTACGCGCCGCATGGACTAACCGGTATCATGATGATGCATACGCCGGCGTTCAAGATGAACCGCTTGGGAACTTTGTTAGTGCCATATCTTCGCATTGGTATTCCGACAATTTCCTTTATGGCCGGGGTCGCCGGTTTCCTGGAGATGATCCATCACGTACGAAGTGCACCTGTGGATGAGACCATGATGAGCCTGATGGGCATTGAGTTTGATACCCATTCGATCATGCCGTGGGTGGTTATTTTCCTGTTGGCAGTAGTTGGCGGATATCTGGTGAAAACACAAGTGAGTCAGTTTAGAGATGCCTGGGATACGGCAAACGATCCAAATGCTGATACGGGAGGAGCCTCGTCATGAGTACGGCAATCGAGCTTCGAAACCTGCGCAAGAGTTTTGGTCCTACCGAAATTATCCGCGGTGTGGATTTGCAAATCGAAAAAGGCGAGCGTCATGCGATTATTGGACCAAACGGTGCTGGAAAATCGACCCTTTTTCACCTGATTAGCGGCCGGTATAATCTGAGTGGTGGTTCGGTACATCTGCATGGTGAGGATATCAGCAATCTGCCACCTTACGAGATTTATCGTAAAGGGCTTTCGCGCAGCTTCCAGGTCACCAATATATTTCCAAACATGAGTGTGTTTGAGAATGTCCGCTGTGGATTGATGTGGTCGAAGAATTATAAATATTCTTTCTGGCATCTGGTGGATCGGGAACATGACCTCAACAATAAAACCTTGCAGGTAATCGAGGAAATCGGCCTCACGTCCCGCCAACATATTCCGGCCGGTGTTCTGACTTATGCGGAGCAACGGGCGCTGGAAATTGGTATTTCCGCGGCGGGTGGTGCCGACGTCATTATGCTCGATGAACCAACGGCCGGTATGAGCCACTCAGAAACTGATCAAGCCATTGAATTAATCCGCAAAATTACCGAGGGCAAGACGCTGGTGATGGTGGAGCATGACATGGGGGTTGTGTTTGACGTGGCCGACCGGATCTCCGTATTGGTGTATGGCGAAATTATCGCCTGTGACACACCAGAAAACATAAGAAATAGTAAAGCTGTGCAAGAAGCCTATCTTGGCGCGGAGGCAGAGGACTGATGCTAGAAGTACTTGATTTACATGCCTATTATGGAAAAAGCCACATTCTGCAAGGCGTGAATTTTACGGTGGGTGAGGGTGAGATTGTTTCTTTGTTGGGCCGTAACGGTGTGGGCCGGTCAACGACAATCAAATCGATCATGGGCGAAGTGCCGCCGCATGGTTCCATTAAATATAAAGGCGAAGAAATCGCCGGCCTGAAGGAGCATGAGATTGCTCATCGCGGCCTCGGATATGTACCGGAGAACCGAGATGTGTTTCCAGGGATGACGGTCCGCCAGAATCTTCTCATGGGCGTCAAAGACATGAAAAAACAAGGCCGGTGGGCCATGGAAGACATGTTCAAGATGTTTCCTAACCTTCGCGAGAGGGCCGATGTCGATGCCGGTGTTCTTTCGGGCGGGGAGCAGCAGATGTTGACCATGTGCCGCACCTTGATGGGCGATCCGGATCTGGTGATGATTGATGAGCCGACTGAAGGTCTCGCGCCGAAAATTGTTGCCCAGGTCGGTGACCTGTTGGCTGAAATCGCCAATCGGGGTGTCTCAATTCTTCTCGTCGAGCAGAAACTTGCAATTGCCATGCGAATATCTCATCGTTTGTATGTGATGGGGCATGGCCATATGGTATATGAAGGAACGCCCGACGAGTTGAAAGCCAACGACCAGATCCGCAAGGAGTGGCTGGAAGTATAAAGAAGTCATTCTTTGGTTATCGCTTTATCCCGGGGCGCGGGAGTTCAAAATGCAGAATACGAACGTAAGTCTAGACGACAAGTACGAATTGGAAACTGGGCAGGTGTTTATCACCGGCACCCAGGCGCTTGTGCGCATTCCAATAATGCAACGTCAAAGAGACGCGGCGGCGGGTCTGAAAACCGGCGGATTTATCTCGGGATATCGCGGATCGCCGCTCGGTTTGTATGATCAAAGTCTTTGGAAGGCGAAGCCATTTCTGAAGAATAACGATATTCATTTTCAGCCGGGCGTAAATGAAGATCTGGCGGCAACCAGTGTCTGGGGATCTCAGCAGCTTCCGATGTTTGGCCAGTCGGATTTTGACGGTGTATTCGGGATCTGGTACGGAAAAGGTCCAGGGATTGACCGCTCTGGTGATGTTTTCAAACATGGAAATATGGCGGGTAGCTCAGAACATGGTGGCGTGCTCGTCCTCATGGGCGACGATCATATGGCCAAGTCCTCGACAGTTGCACATCAAAGCGAACAGGCGCTTGTCGCCGCGATGATGCCAATCCTCAATCCCGCGACGGTTCAAGAATATCTTGATTACGGCCTTTTTGGTATTGCCATGTCCCGCCATAGCGGCGCCTGGGTCGGGATGAAATGCCTGACGGATACCGTGGAGAGTTCAGCAACGGCCTATGTCGGTCCGGACCGCGTAGAGATAAAAATTCCGGAAGATATCGAGCCGCCGCTTGATGGCGTGCATATTCGCTGGCCCGATAGCTCCAAAGGCCAGGAAACGCGTCTTCTGCGACACAAATTGCCGATGATCAAGGCCTTCGTTCGGGCCAATAAGCTGGATCGGATTACCCAAGATAGCCAGAACCGCAAATTTGGGATCGTAACGACCGGTAAATCCTGGCTGGATGTGGAACAAGCGCTGGGCGATCTTGGTATCGGCCCGTCTGAGGCGGAAGAAATTGGCCTGTCCGTGTATAAAGTCGCCTGTCCCTGGCCATTAGAACCCGAAGGTATTCGGAAGTTTGCCGAAGGTCTGGACGAAATCTTGTTCGTTGAAGAAAAACGAAGCCTTATCGAGGAACAAGCGGCCCGTATTCTGTATGATCTTGATAACCGTCCCGTCCTCGTCGGCAAAGAAGACGAAAATGGCGATATGTTATTGGCCTCTGACGGTGAATTGACCCCGGCATCGGTTGCACGGGCAATTGCATCGCGGTTGAAACGCCGCTCAATATCCGATGCTATTGCGGAAGGCATTAGTTTGGCCGAAGCCCGGGAAGACGGAAACGCCATGCCGGCGGCTCCTGTTACCCGCTCTCCGTGGTTCTGTTCCGGGTGCCCACATAATTCGTCAACAAATGTCCCCGAAGGCAGCCGTGCGATGGCGGGTATCGGGTGCCATACCATGGCAATTTATATGCCCAATCGTCGGACCGAGACATATACTCATATGGGGGCGGAAGGGGCGAACTGGATTGGTCAGTCGCCGTTCACCAATGAAAAGCATATTTTTCAGAATTTAGGCGATGGGACCTATTATCACTCCGGCCTATTGGCTATTCGCGCGGCAGCGGCAGCCAATGTAAATATTACCTACAAGATTCTGTTTAATGATGCTGTTGCCATGACCGGTGGGCAGCCATTCGATGGCCCGCTCTCCCCGTGGCAGATCAGTCAGCAAGTCCATGCGGAAGGTGCGAAGAAAGTTGTCGTCGTCACGGATGAGCCAGATAAATATGAAGCTGGGATGAAATGGGCGCCCGGGGTCAAGATTTATCACCGGGATGATCTGGACAAGGTTCAACGCGAGTTGCGTGAGATCGAGGGTGTTACGGCTTTGATCTATGACCAGACCTGCGCAGCTGAAAAGCGCCGTCGGCGTAAGCGCGGAACCTTTCCGGATCCAGCGAAACGCGTATTTATCAATGACGAGGTATGTGAAGGTTGTGGTGACTGCGGCGTCGCGTCCAACTGTGTTTCCGTCAAGCCGCTGGAAACCGAATTTGGCCGCAAGCGGGTTATTGATCAATCAAGCTGCAACAAAGACTTTTCTTGTGTTAAAGGTTTCTGCCCAAGCTTTGTGACCATTGAAGGCGGTGACCTCAAGAAGCCACAGACGCAGAATGTAACATCTTCTAATATTGATATTATGAACCCCGCGGTGGGGCTTCCGGAACCCACCGGGCCGGTAATAAATGGGACGTATAACATACTGGTCACAGGAATTGGCGGCACGGGTGTAATTACAGTTGGTGCGTTGCTGGGTATGGCCGCACATATTGAAAATAAAGGCGCCTCCATTCTCGATCAGACCGGATTGGCGCAAAAAAATGGCGCGGTAATGAGCCATGTTCGTATTGCCAATAACGCCGATGAATTGAGCGGAACACGCATTCCAAACCGGCAAACGGATCTTGTGGTGGGGTGTGATCTGGTGGTTGCCGCAGGCCAGGACGCCGTTCAGACGTATGACCTGGGAAGGACGCGGGCGATCATTAATGACCATGTGGTTCCGGTTGCGGCCTTTACACTTTCACCAGATCTGGCTATGGACAGAGATACATTGACTGGTCTCGTGGCCGACAGCATTGGCCGTGAACAGTCCGAGTTTATTAACAGCACCAAACTGGCAACCGCCTTGATGGGGGATTCTATTGCCGCCAATCTGTTCTTGCTCGGTGTTGCATTCCAGCGGGGAACAATTCCGTTGTCCTTGAATTCAATTGAGGCAGCAATCGAATTAAACGGCATAGCCGTTGACGCCAATAAGCGTAGTTTTGCCTGGGGGCGTAAAGCTGCCGCTGATCAGAAAGCTGTTGAGGAAATCGCCTTGCCGGCCATGCCAAAAGAAGACGTGGCCCTCGATACGTTGGATCAAATCGTCGCCAAGCGTATGGATCGTTTGAAAGACTATCAAAGCGGCCGTTACGCCAAACGCTATGGCAAGCTCGTTGCGTCTGTGCTGGCAGCCGAAGAAAAAGCCAGCCCCGGCTCAACAGCGATTAGCGGCGCCGTCGCCCGCTATTTCTATAAATTAATGGCCTATAAAGATGAATATGAAGTCGCGCGGCTTTATACGGATGGCGCTTTTGCAGCAAAAGTAAATGACCAATTCGAAGGTGACTTTAAAGTTAAATTTCATTTGGCGCCGCCAATTTTTGCAAAACGCCATGAAGAAACAGGTCATTTGATCAAGAAGGAATTCGGCCCCTGGATGATGAAAGCTTTCGGCGTCCTCGCCAAGCTGCGGTTCTTGCGTGGCTCGGCCCTTGATCCTTTCGGTAAATCCGAAGAGCGCAAATCAGAGCGGGCATTGATCGGCGAGTATGAAAAGACAATGCAGGAAGTGTGTGAAACACTTACCGCGGAAAATCTATTGCTAGCAGCCGAAATTGCTGAGGTACCGGAACAAATTCGCGGTTACGGCCATGTTAAGGAACAACATCTCGCTGTTGCCCGGGCCATGCGTGAAGATCTGTTAAGTCGTTATCATCTAGGCGAAGCGCAACCGATGGCGGCGGAATAGGGGCCCCATGTCTCACCAATATACGGGAGAGCTGCTGCGTGAAGCATTGCTTTCTCACAGCGGCGTCACCGAAAAGAAGATGTTCGGCGGTATTTGCTTTCTACTGAATGGCAATATGCTGTGCGGAACAGGCATCGACCGGGTGATGTTTCGCGTTGGAAAAGAACTGGAAGCTGAGGCTGTCGCGCGCGCCGGTGCGCAAGCCATGGAGATGGGAGGACGGAAAATGGGCGGTCTTGTCTGGGTCGAGCTTGATGCCGCCCTTGAAACCGGTCTTGACAACTGGATCTCTCTCGCCAATAAATTCGTTGGTAGTCTGCCACCGAAATAGAAAAATCTCCAAGCTCAGGGAAGTCCTATAAATGATGGAAATTGCGGGACTTGTCTTCCCTCTCTTCGGGTTGATCTTGCTGGGCTATATTGCGGCACGTATCACCAAGCAGCCGGAAGCCGCCATGGGCTGGCTCAGTACTTTTATCATATACGTTTCGCTGCCCTGCCTGTTCTTCAAGCTACTCTCTCAAACGCCGGTGGAAAAGCTTGCATCGTGGGATTTTATTGGCATTAACCTGCTGGCGACCTTCTCGGTTTTTGTCATGGTCTTTGGTATTTCAAGACTGACCACAAAATCAACGACACCCGAGGCGACAATTCAAGGATTGGCTGGTGCGTATGGAAATATCGGTTTTATGGGACCGGGAATTGCCCTGCTGTCCTTCGGAGAGTTGGCCGCCGTCCCACTTGCCTTGATTTTCTGTTTCGAAAATATCATGCATTTTACACTTGCCCCAACCCTGATGGCCTTTGCCAGCGGTAAGGCGAGCAATATTGGTGGCCTGATTTTTGAGATCGGCAAGAAAGTCCTTCTGCATCCCTTTATCCTCGCCACAATTGTTGGTGTTTCAGCGGCGATTATCGGCTTTACACCGCCAACGCCTGTTGAGCGTCTTATCGATTACCTGGCGCAGGCCGCGGCCCCTTGCGCATTGTTTGCCATGGGCGTGACGTTGGCGCTCCGGCCGTTGCGGCGTATTCCGGGAGAGCTGTCCTTTATCATTCCATTCAATCTCGCGATCCATCCGATACTGATGTATCTGGCGCTAAGTTGGTTTGGCAATTTCGATCCTATCTGGGTTTATACGGCGGTCTTGCTGGCAGCTTTGCCGACGGCGACCAATGTCTTTATCATCGCCCAGCAATATGGTGTCTGGATCGAGCGCGCCTCTGCCACTATCCTGTTGTCAACGATGATCTCCGTTGTCACCGTCTCGGTTCTGCTTTACGCCATGACCACGGGATTGATGCCGGTCGATTTGTTTCCTTGACTGAATAATACCCATTCGCCTTTCATAAGTGGTATTAAGCTCGTAATATATTCTTCTTTTGCGGGTAGTTAACTGGAGCTTAGAATTTGAATATGCGGAGCGTAGACAACATCGTGATCGATATTGATCTCACAACAGTTCAAGCGCTGGTGGAGAAGGCACGTGATTTGCTCATCGCATTGCGCAACGAATATGACTTATCCGCATGGGAATATACAAAAAATGTGCGGATCGCGCCGTATGAATTTCCCCATAGTCATCCCATATTGACGATCAACGCCCAACTTGTCGACGGCCCGGCAAAAGACGTGGAGGCGTTTCTGTCCACCTATATTCATGAGCAGATACATTGGGCGCTGGATGACCATCGCCTTTCAGAAACCAAAGAGGCAATGCAAGTTTTTAAGGAAACATATCCGAACTTTCATAAAGATTTTCCGACGACAGCAAAAGATGAATGTTCCAGTTATCTCCATTTGATAGTTAATTGGCTGGAGTTGAAAGCAATGACAGAGTTAGTTGGAGCAGAGCGAGCTCGAAATTTGATGGGGCGATTTCACCATTACACGAAAATCTATGAGACCGTTCTATGTGACTTTGACGAAATTCAAACCGTCTTAGAAGAAACGAGCATCCTACCGTTGCCTCGGCCTCAATAAAACTGCCAATTTGGTACGACAACAATTGCGTCGCCCGCTTTGTTTCGTTAAAACAAGCCCAACAGAAAATTTGATTTATCGGAGCGACGATCCCCATGGCATCTTACCAGTATATTTATGTGATGAATGGTCTGTCGAAGACCTATCCCGGCGGCAAGCAGGTATTGAAAGATATCCGGCTGAGTTTCTTTCCTGGCGCTAAAATTGGTGTCCTGGGTCTGAACGGTTCGGGTAAGTCGACACTGCTGAAAATCATGGCCGGGATCGAGACGGAATTTAACGGGGAAGCCTGGTCTGCCGATGGCGTGAAAGTTGGGTACCTTGCACAGGAACCGGAGCTGGATCCGGCTAAGGATGTGCTTGGCAATGTGATGGACGGGGTGCATGAAAAGAAAGCTCTGCTCGATCAGTTCAACGAAATTTCCGCTCGTTTTGCCGAAGACCTGACCGATGATCAGATGAATGATCTGATAGCCGAGCAAGGGGAGTTGCAAGAACAGATTGATGCCCAGAATCTGTGGGATCTGGAGCGTGAAGTCGACATCGCCATGGATGCATTGCGTTGCCCTCCCGGCGATGCGGATGTCACTAAGCTTTCTGGTGGGGAGCGCCGCCGTGTGGCCCTCTGCCGCTTGCTGCTGTCACAACCTGATATGCTGTTGCTCGATGAGCCGACAAACCATCTGGATGCGGAAAGCGTGGCCTGGTTGGAACGGTTCCTTCATGATTATCCGGGCACCGTCGTCGCCGTTACCCATGATCGCTATTTCCTTGATAACGTGGCTGGGTGGATACTGGAGCTGGACCGCGGCCATGGTATTCCGTGGGAAGGTAATTATTCCAGTTGGCTGGAACAAAAAGAAAAACGTCTGGCGCAAGAAGGCAAGTCTGAAGACGCTCGGCGCAAGTCACTGGATCGGGAACTGGAATGGATCCGTCAAGGCCCGAAAGGCAGACAGTCAAAATCTAAGGCTCGGATCAGCGCCTACGAAGATCTGCTTAGCCAGGAAAACGCCAGCCGCGCTGACAATATGCAGATTTATATCCCGGCTGGACAACGGCTCGGTGATCTGGTTGTCGAGGCTGATAATGTCTCCAAGGCTTTCGGTGACAAATTGTTGATTGAGGGATTGAATTTCAAACTTCCCGCCGGAGCGATTGTCGGCGTTATCGGGCCGAACGGCGCCGGTAAGACGACTTTATTCAAGCTACTGACCGGTCAGGAAGCGCCTGATGCGGGGGATTTCAAGGTGGGTCCGACGGTTCAGCTGGGCTATGTGGATCAGGATCGTGATACGCTGGATGGCACCAAGACGGTCTGGGAGGAAATCTCCGAAGGCAATGAAATTATCGAACTTGGCAAGAAAGAGATCAATAGCCGGGCGTATGTTTCCGGCTTTAACTTCAAAGGTTCGGACCAGCAAAAGAAGGTTGGCCAGCTTTCCGGCGGCGAACGCAACCGCGTCAATCTTGCCAAGATGCTGAAAACCGGCAGTAACTTCCTGCTTCTCGATGAGCCGACCAATGATCTGGATGTGGATACCCTTCGGGCACTGGAAGAGGCGTTATTACAATTCGCCGGCTGTGCCGTGGTCATCAGCCATGATCGCTGGTTCCTTGATCGCATCGCTACCCATATTCTGGCCTATGAAGGCGATAGTCATGTGGAGTGGTTCGAAGGAAACTTTGAGGCTTACGAGGAAGACAAGCGCCGCCGTCTGGGTAAAGACTCAACCGAGCCGCACCGGATCAAATACAAACCGATCAGTCGCTGATAATATTTGAGTACGCGGAGGTTACTCCGCGTGCTTATCGACAATGTATTTGACGGCGGGGCGGGCGAGCATGGCGCCGCGATGTTTTTTCATAACCGGGAAGTCGTTGATGTCGACGCTATCGCTTTCCATCCATTGCGTGATGGCGAACAGATAGATATCAGCGATGCTATAGTCATCTCCCATGACCCAGGGTCCTTTGAATAGTTCGGCCTCGATCAAGGCGAATATTTCCTCCATGTTGCTGGTCACTTTGGCCTGCATGGCTTTGATGGAATGGCTGTCATTTTCGTCGACCCAGCGTTTTCCGCGCATGCGGTGAGCATGATTGATATGGGCTGTTGAACAAAGATAGCTATTGAATGACTGCAGCTGTGCGAATTCATAGAGGTCAGCAGGCGGGGGAAAGACATCGTTGCCAAAACGCTGGGCAATATACAGCAAAATTGCCGGAGTTTCAGTCAGAATGCCGTGCTCGGTCACCAGCGAAGGCACTCGACCCTTCGGGTTGATCGCCAGATATTCAGGTAGGGTATGTTCCAAAATCGCGGGATTAAGCTTTATTCCTTCATAATTTACACCACTTTCTTCAAGTGCAATATGAGAGGCGAGGGCGATAGAGCCCGCATTATAAAAGAGTTTCAGCATTTTCTTTCTTTCCACTGTTCAGTTCGATCATGATATGGGTCTATAACAACCATTATGGTCCGAGATTTTACGGCTGTCGCGTCAATAAATTGCCATAGAGACTTGTTAAAAGAATATGTTAAGTATTTGCCAGTATTTTTAGGCAAAATTACGAGGAAAGATTGCCCTAATGGAAATTGAAGAAACTGCCATCCCTGAGATAAAAATTCTGACACCGAAGAAATTCGGCGATCATCGTGGGTTTTTCTCCGAAGTTTGGAATGAACGGACACTCACGGATGCGGGGCTTAATCTTCAGTTTGTCCAGGATAATCATGCGTTAAGTGCGGAAGTTGGAACGTTGCGGGGACTGCACTATCAGCTGGACCCGGCAGCACAGGGCAAGCTAGTCCGCGTCATCCGCGGGGCTGTCCTGGATGTGGCCGTGGATATCCGTGTCGGCTCTCCGACTTTTGGCCAGCATGTGGCAGTCGAACTCTCGGCAGAAAACTGGCGACAGCTTTGGGTGCCGCGGGGCTTTGCCCATGGGTATTGTACTTTGCAGCCGAATACCGAACTGGTCTATAAAGTCACGGATTATTACAGCCCGGACCATGACTGCGGAATTTTCTGGAATGATCCGGCAATCGGGATTGACTGGCCCGTGGCGCCGGAAAAAGTAATCTTGTCCGAAAAAGATACGGTTTTACCGGTGCTGCAAGATCAAACAAGACTATTTGATTTCGAGGAAAAAACATGACGGTTTTTGTAACAGGTGGCGCGGGATTTATTGGCTCCGCATTGGCCCGCGATCTGATTGGGCAGAACAAGCAGGATGTAGTGATTATCGACAAGCTGACTTACGCCGGCAGCGTCGAGAGCCTTAAACCGGTCAGCAACAGTCCGCACTATCATTTTTCCCAGACAGATATTTGTGATCGAGATGCAATCGGCGCGCTTTTTGCGAAATATCAGCCGACAGCGGTTTATCATCTGGCAGCTGAATCCCATGTGGACCGCTCCATCGATGGCCCAGCTGATTTTGTTCAGACCAATCTGGTGGGAACTTTTACCATGCTGGATGCCGCGTATCATTATTGGCGCGAACTGCCAAAAGAAAGCCAGCAAGCCTTCCGCTTCTTGCATGTATCGACTGATGAAGTTTACGGTGAACTGGGGGCGACAGGTGAGTTTTCAGAAACCAGTGCCTATGACCCCAACTCCCCGTATTCCGCCAGTAAAGCAGGGTCGGATCATTTGGCGCGGGCCTGGCATAGAACTTATGGCCTGCCGGTGCTGGTGACCAATTGCTCCAATAATTATGGACCTTACCAGTTTCCTGAAAAGCTTTTGCCCGTTGTCATCTTGAACGCGTTGCAGGGCAAGGAACTGCCGGTGTATGGCAAAGGTGAGAATATTCGCGACTGGCTCTATGTGGAAGATCATGCAACTGCCTTGCAGCAGGTCGTGGCCGACGGAGTTGTCGGCGAGACTTATATGATTGGCGGCCGGGCCGAGCAAACCAACATTTATATGGTCCGGGCTATCTGCCAGATCATGGACAAGAAATTCCCGGAAAAAGCACCGCACGAAGACCTGATCCGCTATGTGACGGATCGTCCGGGTCATGACGCTCGCTACGCCGTTGATTGCACCAAGATCGAAACCGAATTGGGGTGGGCGCAATCACTTAATCTGGAGACGGGCCTTGAGAAAACAGTAGACTGGTATCTGGATAATCTGGACTGGGTGCGGGCCGTATCTGAAGATTATTCTCAGGAACGATTGGGATTGGGTACCGAAAAAACATGAAACTGGTTGTAACAGGCGCTGGCGGCCAGGTTGGTGCGGCCCTTGGTCTTATGGGGCCGCTCGCAGGCCATGAGATTATCCCCCTCGATCGGCAAACGCTGGATATTGCGGACAAGGCACAAGTCATCGCCGCGATTTCTAATTATCGGCCGGACGCCGTTATAAATGCGGCGGCCTATACCGCAGTTGATAAAGCGGAAAGTGAGCCGGATGCCGCCTTGGCGATTAATGCGGCGGGCGCTGAAAATCTTGCCATAGCCTGCGCGCAATTGGATATCCCGTTCCTGCATATTTCAACAGACTTTGTCTTTGATGGCACGAAAGAGGGACCTTACACGGAAACCGATCCCATTGGTCCGCTGAGTGTTTATGGCAGCAGCAAAGCGGAGGGTGAAGCGCGGGTTAAAGCCATTGGCGGAAAATTCCTGATCCTCAGAACAGCCTGGGTTTTTGGCGGCGAGCAGAATTTCGTTGCGACCATGTTGCGTCTCGGCGAGACCCTGGACGAGTTGCAAATAGTCGACGATCAGCACGGCGGCCCGACAGCTTGTACAGATATTGCGGCGACGCTGCTGCGTATGGCAGAACAGGCTCTATCACCGGCGTTTAGTGACTGGGGCTTTTATCATTACAGCGGCGCACCGTCCCTGACCTGGTACGGATTTGCCCAAGCTATCTTTTCCGGACGCGACAAACCGGTCCTGCATCCCATTCCAACGGAAGACTATCCGACACCGGCGGCGCGGCCGAAAAACTCCGTGCTTGATTGTTCAAAGATAAAACAGGTGTTTGATATTGACCAGCCGGACTGGCGCACGGCATTATCACAGCTCCTGACATAATTTTTCATTTCCACAGGCAGACATATGGCGCGTAGTGATTTTTCGTTTTTTTTCGATTTTCGAGTGCGGTATTCAGAGATTGATGGGCAGGGCGTTGTCTTTAATGCGCATTATCTCACCTATTTCGATACAGCCATCACCGAGTATTTTCGTCATCTAGGCTTTGACTACCGGGACTATGTGGCCCAGACCGGGCAGGATTTTCATTTGGTCAAGTCGCTGGTGAATTATGAAAAACCGATCCTGTTTGATGCAGATATCGAGGTTGGCTGTCGTGTGTCAAATGTTGGCCGCACCTCCATCACCTTCCTGCTCGAGATATTTGGCAAAGGAAATGACACCCGATATAGCAACGGTGAAATTATCTGGGTGAACACAGATCAAGCAACCCATAAAACGGCGCCGGTTAATGATGAAATTCGGGCGCTATTTGGCCATACTGCGCTTGCCGCTACCTGATCACGACAAGATAGGATCCTGAAATGACGTTCGCCGGACCAGTTTTATCAACCCCCATTCATATCTCAACGCTGCTGCAAACCGGCATGACAGCGACACCTGATGAGACCGCCATCGTCTCCGCAGAAATGAGCTGGACCTGGCGTGAATTGCAGTCTGTAGTGGATAACGTGGCGGCAAATTTAATGCTGAAAGGGCTTAAAACTGGCGATCGACTGGCCTGCCTGATGCCAAATCGGACCCATTTGCTGATCCTGTATCTTGCAAGTTTCAAGGCTGGGTTTGTATTGGTTCCGCTCAATTACCGTTATACACCGAGAGAGATTGATTACGCGCTGGACGTCAGCGGGGCTTCTTTACTGGTTTATCATTCGGAACGTGCGGATGATATTGCCGCGTCGACGTCGACCCAGAACCTTTCGCTGGGCATGATCCCTTACCGCCCTGCCGATGCAAGCGAAGCCGGTTTTGAAGATTTATATTCCGAGCCCGCAAGAGCGGTTGAATTCGGCTCGCTTGACGTAACTGGCCCCGCCGCCATCTTTTTTACATCCGGCAGTACAGGTAAACCAAAGGGCGTTACCCATAGCCATGAAAGCCTGGGCTGGATGTTTGCCGCCATTGTGGGCGCCTGCGGGCTGACCGCAAAGGATGTCATGCTTCCGGGCTCGTCCATGTCGCATCTGGGCGGCTTTATGTTTTCTTTTGCGGCCTTGTCTGTGGGCGGACGGGTGGTTATCGCTCGGGTTTATGACGCCACTGAAATACTGCCCCTCATGCGTCAGGAAAGGCCGACCGTGCTGTGTATGCTCCCGGCGACCTTAATGGGATTGGTTCGGGATCAAAGTGCAAAAGAAGATGATTTCAAATCTATCCGTCTTTGCCGATGTGGCAGTGACAAGGTACCGGCCGAGCTGGAAGTCGAGTTCGAAGCCCTGACAGGCTATAAAATTGATGAAGGTTACGGCATGTCCGAAGTCGGTCTGGCGGCCCTTAACCCGCCTGAAGGACTGATTAAAATGGGCTCCATTGGCACCGCCACTCCCGGTTTCGAAATGTCGATCCGTGATGATCAAGGCGTTGAGGTCATGAACGGGACCATCGGCAATCTCTGGATGAAAACACCGAGCCTGATGACCGGGTATTGGAATAACCCCGAAGAAACGGAAAAAACCGTCCATGAAGGATGGATTGACAGCGGCGATATCATGCGGGCAGATGAGCAGAATTATTTGTGGTTTTGCGGCCGTAAAAAGCAGATTATCGTCCATGACGGATCGAATATCTTTCCGCAAGAAGTGGAAGAAGCCCTGATGGAACATGAGGCTGTCTCCAGTGTTGGCGTGGTTGGGCTACATGATCTGGTGCATGGTGAAAATGTCCGGGCCTATGTGGTTCTGCGCCCGGATCATGAGTTTCCAAGCGCGCTGGAGCTGATCGAGTTTACCCGCGGGCGTATCGGATATAAAGCACCGGAAGAGATCATCTTTTTACAGGAAATGCCGTTCAATCCCACCGGGAAAATTGACCGCGTCCGGTTGAAAAACATGGCGGCGGCCAATCACTAAAGGTAATAAGGGTCCGTATCGTCGACTTTAATTTTGTTTGTTCATGACAACGTCTATCACGCCAATACAACTGGATGAGTGGGGGCCGGATGTGGAGCCGGATGAGGCGCTGGATTTAGGTTCAGCTGTTAGCCTGACTTGCGGACTATTCAGCTTCAGAGTTTGGATCAAATACCAGTTGTTGCCACCGTCGGGAACCGAGAAAGCCAGTTCCGAAGTCTCCTCAGAGTGCTTCCCGGTGACAATCAGCTGAACGCCATCGCTCCAGTAAGTTTCCGATATGCCGCCGCGCTTTCGGTAATCCAGCTGGAAATCCCAGTTGCGCTGCTTCGGGCAAACGGAATTGTTCATGGCCGTCGGGCTATAGGTTGCCTGGACATTCCAGTAACCGGCTGGATCGAAAATTTCTGTTACAGTCGGAGCTGGTACCGCGGATTCCAACGACGAGTTAACTGGTGCGTTGCGGGCAACCTGCTGCTGAGACGACAGGTAACTCAGGTTAGAGCTGATACTGATTTCTAGCTGCCGCACCCAGGTATTGTAGCTGCGATGGATGCGGGCACCCTGGCTTAACAAATTGCGGCTCGATATGTAATCAATGTCAAAGGATTGATTGGTATAAACCACGTCAACCACAGCCTGATGTTTATTCTGGACATCCAGAGTGCCGCGGATCACGCCGGGCTCCAATTCTTTCATTACCCAGTTCCGTTCCACACCGGCAGCGAGAATTCCATCCCGGATAACCGAAAGCGGCGCCGTCTCCAATCCCGGTGACACGGCGACCGAAGAGGGGACATAAATAGGTTGAATGCGCGGCTGGCAGGCGCCGACGAAGATGACAAATAATACAAGTGCTGAAAAACGGAAAAGAGAATTCACAAGACAGTTCCTACTATACAAAAATGTTGATTTCTAACTACTACGGAAATATTGAAAGCCACTTGTTGCGTTATCAATTATCCTGTTTTGCTAATCTTTGTCATGCTGAAGACAATTTTCCCGGTACACCCAGCATGACCACCACTAGTTTCCTGCGCTTCAGAATGAAAGGTTTTCTGGTCCTGATCCAGCCTAAATCTTTCGCTCCATTGCCAGTTACTGCCGCCACCCGGGTAGTTGACTGCGAGCACGATTTTACCGTTTATGGTTTCGCTATTGACATACAAGCCCTCGCGTCCGGCCCAGAAAGTAAAAGACTGCTGCGGTGCGGTGAAGCTTAAATCAAAATTCCACAAATGAGATCGGGAGCAATAAGCTGAATTACCGACCGAGGCTTCATATTTAGCCGTAACGCGCCACGTTCCCCTCGTTTTATAGCCCGCCGGATTTTGCGCCGTTGCCGTAACTTCTGACGAACGGGCCAGGGCTTCATTGAGGTTTAGAATGGCGACAGAAGCGTATTTGCTATCCAGATGCTCCTTTAAAAACTGGCCGAGTGCGGTTGGATCCTGCTTGTCTTCAAGGTTGCGCCAGGCAATATCCGCGCTAGAGATCGATGCGCTGCTTTGCTTTTTCATGGTGAAGACAATTTTCCCGATGCATCCAGCATGACCGCCACCAGCTTCACGAGCTTCAGAGAAGAAGTTTTTTTGATCCTGATCCAGCCTAAATCTTTCGCTCCATTGCCAGTTACTACCGCCTTTTGGATAGTTCAATGCGAGAACGAGCCGGCCGTTCTCTATAGTACTATTGACATACAGGCCTTCTGATCCGGTCCAGAACGTATAGGATTGCGGTGTGTTGGATAGGGTGAGATCGAAATCCCAAACATGTGGTTTGGCACAGTAGGCCGATTTCCCCGAAACCGCTTCATATTGTGCAGCTACGCGCCATCTTCCTGTCGTATCATAGTCATTACCCGTGGAATTTCTTGCGGCAGCGCTAGACGAAAACGCCAACCCAGGCCTGTCCTGTTTCGTCATGAGAATATCTACCACACCGACACAATTTGACGCCGACATGGATCCCGAGCTGAATTTAGGTTCAGACGTTAACCTGACTTGCGGTTTGTCCAGTTTTAGTCGTTGGGTCAGTTGCCAGTCGCCGCCAGCATCGGGAACCGAGAAAACCAGTTCCGAGTAATCCGCGGAATGTTCCCCAGTGACATTTAATTGAACGCTATTACTCCAGTAAGTTTCCGATATGCGGCCGCGCCTACTGTAGTCGAGCTGGAAATTCCAGCTGCGTTGTTTCGGGCAAATGGAGGCGTTCGTGGCTGTGGCCGAATACGTCGCGGAGACATTCCAGATGCCGGCCGGATCAAAGGCTGCGGCTTCGGCTTTGGGAACAGCTGCAAGTGGCACCGCCGCTGTTGGATTTGCTTTTTGTTCCGCGGCGACATAACCCAGGTTATTCCCGATGCTGATTTCCAATTCGCGGACCCAGGTATTGTAGCCGCGGTGAATTCGAGCACCCTGGCTCGCCAAATTGCGGCTCGACACGTAATTTATGTCAAAGGATTGGTTGGTATAAACCACGTCAACCACCGCCTCATGCTTACCTCTAACACCGAGTGTAGCGCGGATTACACCCGGGCTCCGTTTTTCCATTACCCAGCCTTTCTCAGCACCCGCGGCGAGAATTCCGTCGCCGATCGCCGACAATGGTGCCGTCTCTAATCCCGGCGGTACCGCGACCGAAGAGGGGATATAGATAGGTTGGATGCGCGGCTGACAGGCGCCGATGAAGATGACAAATGTAATCAAGGAGATAAGACGGAACGGGATTTTCACAATACGGATCCTACGAAGAAATCACAGAGTTTAACCAACTACCTGAGAAGGATTAACAAACTGTTTTTACGCGCCAAAAAAACAATCTGGAGTTTAGTATCATGGTAGAGGGAAGGGCAATGGATTTTTTATTTATATGATTTTTCTATTAATAGAGCCGATTACGCGAATATTTCTATGAATAAAGCAGGACCCTGTCACAGGGTAACGTCTGTCGGTGTATTGGTGAGAATATAAACCCCGACACCCATGAGCAGGAAGGGAAGGATCTTTGGCGCGATTTTGACCAGAATGTTGCGCAGCTTCGAAAAGGAAACAGCGGATTGACCGGCAAAAATAATGAACGCTGCGGTGACCACGACACTGATATACATCCACGGAATGAGGGCGGATCTGGTATCCACAAATAACGGCGCCAACACACCGATGGAATCCCAGCTATGGGTCAGCATGATGACAACTATCGCCCAAATCGATCCGCTTCCCCGTATCAGATCGGTTTTGATTTCGTCCGCAGGCGATGTTTTCCGGGTGACCAGTTGATATAATTCATAAGCGCCAATGGCGAGCGGCACGAGGCCAATATAATGGATGTATTCTGTCGGGATCAGCCGCGCACTCTGCGCCAGAATATGGGCGATGACCAACATCAGGATAACGGCAATCATGTAACCCGCACGGACCTTTGCCGCCCCATATTTGGGATGCAAAGAAAGCGTCACCAGCAGGAACAGATTATCGATGCTGGTCGAGAGAAAAGCCATAAAGCTGACGGAAATCGCCAGAATGATTTCATCCAATTTTTACAATTCCCGTCGTTACTCAGTGACTATTTGTCGACGTCCAGACATTAATCCTGCCGTTCGCCCTGACCAATATGAAACAAGCAGTCACCGCGGACGACCCGCGCTGGTACCCGCTTCGCCAAAATCACACCATCGGCCTCAAAAAATAACTCGACAGGCGGCCGGCCGGGGGTCTCGGTTTGATGGATCAGGGCCGCCGGTTGCCCGGGTTTGACGTCCTCACCCGGATCAGCCAGCGGCTCGAACACACCGGGTTCCGTGGCAAATATAGAGCCTTCTTCAAGAAAGGCCCGGGAGCGCCCGGGGGCGGCCTCGGGGGCGGAGGATATGGCGCCAATGGACTTCAGCGACCGCTTCAAGCCATCACCTGCTTCGCGGGCCAGTCCTTTTGTCACGGCACCGCCGCCAGCCAATTCCGTAAGAATACTACAGACACCTTTGCGGAACGCTGCTGCTGAGGAGAACCCGCCAATTTCGTCACGCTCGAAATACAAAGTCAGGGGCAATCCGAAGGCTTTTTCAACGGCCTGCTTCTCGGCCAAATGCGGATCATCGCCATACAGGGATATCAACAAGGTTGGCTTGTATAACAAGGAACTACCGCCAGAATGTAGGTCAAACAGATAGTCCGCCCGCTCGAGCAATGTATTTTCGATGTAATGGGCGATTTGTTGTGTCGGGGTGCCTGCCGGGTTTCCGGGAAACGATCGGTTAAGATTGCCCTGATCAAGCGGGGAGGTGCGAAGGCCGGCTTCCGCCGCTGGGAAGTTGGACATGGGCAGGAAGATCAATTGCCCCGTGACCTCTTCCAGTGGAAGGGTCCGGATCATCTCGGACAGGATCACCTGACCTTCATACTCGTCCCCATGATTGCCCGCCATCAACAGCACTGTCGGGCCTTCGCCATTCTTAATGCTGGCAATGGGAATGGGAATAAACCCATAAGCCGAACGATGAACTGAATGCAGCAGTTGAAGATAACCGTGCTGAACACCATTGGCATCGAAATCGATTGTACTGGTAATAAGAGAGGACATGTCACCCCGTCATAATCTGGATTGGGAACCCCAAAGATGGATTCTATAAGTCAATATTTGCCACGGGCCGTCCGGAAATACCAGTGAAGAAGTAACCGATGCAGAAATAAGGCAAGGTTGGCGGTTATTGATCCTTGGTATCTCGTTTGAACAAGGCCCATTCTTCCATGACAGTGCCATCGGGTAAGTGGCAATAGCCAACCTGGCCCGCAGCCTCTGACACGATTTTCACAGTGCCGCCTTTTTCAGCACAATGCACCGATGCGGGGTTGGCTAAGGTAGATTTCGGTTTCTGTTCCTCTGAGAGGCAGGCCATCAGGGGCAACACTAAAATTAGGGATAGATATCTCATAATCTTGACCTCAATACACGCATGTTTAGAAATAAATTATTTACCACAACCTATGGAGTGTCTATATAGTTTGTTTGCACTTCTACGGTTATTGTTTTTGACAGACACGTCAATAGGGGAAAAAAGTAGCATGCCGATTACCGGATCCAAACTGGAAAAACCTTCAAATCTCCTGAACATTTTTAAGACTAGCCTGGAAACCAAACCCGATGAGATCGCGTTGGTGTCCCGGCGGGTTCGCCTGACCTGGCGCGAATTGGAAACCATGAGCAGTACTTTGGCGAGCAGTTTGCTCGCTTTTGGTTTGGTGCCGGGTGATCGCGTAGCTTCCTTGATGCCCAATCGATGGGAACTGTTAATCCTTTATCTCGCTTGCCTTAAAGCCGGGCTGGTCGCCACGCCGCTTAACTATCGATATATGGCGCCGGAGATTGATCATGCGCTGGGCGTAAGTGACGCGAAAGTTTTAATTGCCCATGCGGAACGAGATGCAGACCTGGCCGAGACCAGCCTTGTGAAATCACTTCCATTTGGTGTCATCGGCTATGCCGCCGATGACAAGCGGGAGTCAAACCTGGAACAGATGATTGAAAGCTGTCCCGATAATATTGAAATTCCGGAAAACGATTTTTCCGCGCCGATGGCGATCTTTTTTACGTCCGGCAGTACGGGTAAGCCGAAGGGAGTGACCCATACGGTGGAAACTTTCAGCTGGATGTGTTCGGCAATTATGCAAGCCCTGGAAATTCGCGGCGATGATGTACTGCTACCGGGCTCCTCTATTTCGCATGTGGGAGGTTTTCTCTGGACATTTGCCTGTTTGTCCTCCGGTACGCAGGTTATTATTGCTCGGTCCTTTGACGGCGATGAAATGTTGCCAATCCTGCGTGATTTCAAGCCAACAGTTTTGAGCATGATTCCTGCGGCATTGTTCGAGCTGGTCCGCGACCGCCATGGTACCCATGATGATTTTGCGTCTCTGCGCCTTTGTGTTTCCGGTGGCGACAAGATCTCCAGTGTGCTCGAGCATGAATTTATGGAAAAAGCAGGTATCGTCGCCTCGGAAATATACGGCATGACCGAAATCGGTTGCTCGCATTTCAATCACGATAAGTCGCAGCATCATTTGGGATCCGTTGGGACAGTTGCCGACGGGTTTGAGGCAGTCCTGCGGGATGATAATGGTGGAGAAGTTGCGCTGGAGGAGCCGGGACGGTTATGGGTGCGATCAAAAAGCACAACAATCGGTTACTGGAATAATGAAGACGCCACGAGCGAAGCCTATGATGAGGGTTGGTTTGATACAGGTGACATCATGAAGCTTGATAAGGACGGGTTTTATTGGTTTTGTGGTCGCAAGAAACAGATCATTATACATAACGGATCAAATATTTGCCCGCAGGAAGTCGAGGAGGCATTGCAGGGCCATGCTGCCGTTGAACATGCCGGCGTTGTCGGCGTGCATGATCTGGTTCATGGTGAGAATGTTATTGCCTATATAACCTTGCAGGCTGATGCCGTTTTGCCGTCTTTGGGTGAAATTATTGCGTTTAGTAAAAAACTGGTGGGATACAAGGCGCCGGAAGAAATTGTCATCCTCGATGAAATGCCGTTTAACGCGACGGGAAAAGTTGACCGTGTCACCCTGAAGAAGCTCGCTGAAGAGGCTCACCGCATTGACGCCGTAGTAACCGCGTGACGGCGCCATCCTTTTATCAAGGCTTGGTTTACGGGTTTATTGCGGCTTTCTTTTGGGGAACCCACAGTGTCATCGTGCGGTTTCTGACCGCTGACCTGGGGGGTTTGGCTGTTGCTTGCATTCGGTTATATATCGCCGCGCTATGCCTTGGTGTATTTTTGAAATTTCGCGGCTATCCAATCCGCATTGATTTTCGAAACCCCGTCTTTTGGTGGACCACACTGGCCGCCACGGTGAATTTCGTATTTTTCCATGTAGGGCTTGAATATACCGATGCCCCTAGCGCGATTTTACTAGAGAATACAGCGCCAATCTTCGTCATTATTGGCATGTTCCTGATTTGGCGGTGGAAAATAAGATGGGCCGAGATGTGTTCCGTGGCGCTGGTGGTTTTTGGTGCCTATTACACGGTCCGGGACAGTTTTTCCTTAGGCGGGGATGTCGTCACCGGGGATATCATGGAAATAGTCGCCGGCTTGGTTTGGGCCGTCTTTATTGTCGGTAGCAGCCGGGCACTGAGCACCAGCTCAAGTACTAATGAGCGCGTTAATTTTCTGTTCGGCGTGTTTATTATCTCGGCTGTTCTGATGACACCGTTTCTGTTTTTCTCAACTTATCACGTGACCCTGCTTGACGGCACGTTGCTCATACTACTGGGTGTTTTCCCGACAGCCTTTGCCTTTATTTTTTGGTATGAGGCGGCGGCGCGGGTGTCAACGGTGACGGCGGCGCTGCTCTTTAGTCTGTCGATCATCTTTACGTTTATTTTCGCCTCAATATTTCTGGGAGAAGAAATTCGTCCGGATATGATGATCGGCGGGGGCCTTATAATTCTAGGGGTTGGAATATCAAAATTCTCGTCGCCGGAATTGGCCGCGAAAAAAATCTAGCCTCTCCATCCGGAAAGGCTAGGTCCGTATTGGCAGCCGTTAAGCTGCTTTACTTTCAATCAACTTGCTTGACGCAATTTCAATTGTTCGTGGTTTCAGGGCTTCCGGAATTTCGCGGACCAGATCAATATGAAGTAGTCCGTTTTCCATATCGGCGCCAACCACTTTAATGGTTTCTGCCAATTCGAAATTCTGGTTGAAAGAACGGGCGGCGAGGCCACGATGCAGATATTCTGCGTCGTCTTTTTCCTTGGCCGATTTCCCGGTCACTTTCAGCGAACTCTGGTTTGCCGTAATCTCGATTTCATCTTCCGCAAATCCCGCGACCGCCATGGTGATCCGGTAGTTATCCGCATCCTTCTTGACGATATTGTAGGGGGGGAAGCTGGTGTCGGTTGAGGCGCGCTCTAGGCCGCGAAACAGATGTTCGATACGGTCAAAACCAACGGAAGAACGCAAAAGGGGTGAAAAATCATATGCACGCATTGTCATATTCTCCTAAAGAAGCAATATAATTTGTTTCGCCATTATTGGCCAAAACAGTTGTCATCAGACCCGATAACGGCGCCTGACAGACCATATATGTGGTCAATAAAAAGGGAATCAAGCCTTATGAATATGGAAAATTAACTTTTTTGGCTTATTTATTTGTGAAGCAACCAAGTGAGTTTTCTGCGGGAATTTATTAATGAGTACAGGTCACGAAGAGGAAACGGTGCCAGCCATCGGTACAATATTTTTCTCCTCCACCTATGATGAGGCGCTGGCCCTGACCCACGAAGCACGATCCTATCTTGCTGGTCCCGGCCAGGAAGCGGTCCAGGAACTATCATCGGATCAAAGCTTTGGGTACGCGACGGAATCCTTGCGAATGACAACTCGATTGACCGAAGCCATGTCCTGGTTGTTTTTTCAGCGGGCCGTGCAAGCCGGCGAAATCACCGCCGAAGAAGCGCAGGCGAATGATTGCCATCTGCAGCATGCGGATGTGTGTCTGCCCGAATCCGAGAGGGATATTTCCAATCTGCCAGAAGGGTTCGTGTCGTTGCTGACCCGCAGTGAACATCTCTATCGGCGGATTTCCCGGCTCGATAAGATGGCGATCCACGCGTATGAGCGGGCACGTTCATAACCTGAAAAAATCCAAGAAAAAGGCGCTTTAAACAAAGCGCCTGTCTCAATCACCGGGTAACAACCCGCCGCAAATATAGGTTACTTGATGCCGAAGCTTGCGAAACGTTTGTTAAACTTGGCAACCTGTCCGTCGTCACGAAGCATCTGAGTGCCTCCTGTCCAAGCCGGATGTGTCTTGATATCAATATCAAGCTTCAAAACATCGCCTTCTTTACCGTATGTAGAACGGGTTTCGAAAGTCGTACCATCTGTCATTTCGACTGTGATGGCGTGGTAATCTGGATGTATTTCTTTTTTCATGTCGGCTCACCCTTTGGGGGACGCTAAAATTCTCTCAGCGCGCCTTATATTAAAGCTTGCCAAGGATAGCAAGTAAAGAAGTGCATTAAGGGGATTTTTCTTGCAATCTTGGCTCTGCCGTATACATCCTTTCATCGTAAACACTAACAAAAATGGACATTATCGCGTGACAGATACCAGGGAAGCCGAGATCCGGGCGAAAAACGCCGGAAAGCCGAAGCAGGGGATCAGCCGACTCTGGGAATTGTCACGATTCGTCAGCCCATATAAATGGGCCATGACGGGCGCGCTCATTGCTTTGGTCTTTGCGGCGGGTAGTACGCTCGGGATCGGGGAGGCAATCCGCCTGTTGCTGGATAAAGGGTTTTCCGCAAGCTCCGGCGCGTTGGAGCCCTATTTTATCTGGCTGATGGGCGTGGTTGCAGTGCTCGCGTTTGCCACCTTCGGGCGGTTCTATCTAGTATCTTGGATAGGGGAGCGGGTCATTGCCGATATTCGTAAAGCGGTTTTTGATCATGTGCTTACCCTGAATCCAGCTTTTTTCGAAATTACCCGGACCGGGGAAGTGCTGTCGCGGCTGACAACAGATACGACTTTGATTCAGACCGTCATCGGTTCGTCAATTTCTGTCGCCCTTCGAAATTTACTGTTGTTTGTGGGCGGACTTGTGATGTTGATTATCACCAGTCCTTCGCTGGCTGGAATTATCCTTTTGGTGGTCCCAGTTGTTATCATCCCGATTATCGTGTTTGGCCGCCAGGTCCGAAAACTCAGCCGGGCCAGCCAGGATAGCGTCGCCGCCGTCAGCGCCCGGGCTGATGAGACCCTGCGATCAATTCAGACCTCACAGGCGTATACCCATGAACAGCATGACCAGAGGCATTTCGCCGAAGAAGTCGAAACTAGCTTTCGCATTGCCATCAAGCGCATTCGCGCCCGTGCCTGGCTGACGGCGTTAGTGATTCTGTTGATTTTCGGCGCCATCGACTTTGTCTTATGGAGCGGGGCAACAGCGGTGGTCGGCGGGACGATGACAGCTGGTACTCTGGGTGCTTTTCTATTCTATGCGGTTGTGGTCGCTGGCTCCACTGGGTCGCTCAGTGAAGTTTGGGGCGATTTGCAGCGGGCGGCTGGCGCCTCGGAACGGTTGTTGGAAATATTAGCGGAAGAGCCGACGGTGAAGGTTGTCGATAATCCATTAACGCTGGACGATCGGCTGCAGGATAAAATCAGTTTCGATGAGGTCTTGTTCCATTATCCCTCACGCCCGGACATGCCGGCAATGGAGAAGGTGTCGCTTGAGATAAAAAAAGGCGAGACGGTTGCTTTGGTTGGCCCCAGCGGCGCGGGTAAAACGACGGTATTTCAATTGCTCCTTCGGTTTTATGACCCGCAAAGCGGAGCGATTTCCATAGATGGTACGGATATCGCGAAAACCGATCCAACCCGCTTACGTTCACTGATGGGACTGGTTCCGCAGGAACCGGTAATCTTCGCTGATACGGCTTATAACAATATCCGGTATGGTCGGCCGGACGCTAGCGATGAAGAGGTACGTGCCGCTGCGGACGCTGCCGTGGCGACAGAATTTATCGATGCCATGCCGGAAGGCTTTCATACGGAGTTCGGTGAGCGCGGCATTAAATTGTCAGGCGGGCAAAAGCAACGCATCGCCATTGCCCGGGCGATTTTGCGCGATCCGGAGATTCTGCTCCTGGATGAGGCGACGTCGGCGCTGGATGCGGAAAGTGAGCGATTGGTGCAAGTCGCTTTGGAACATTTGATGAAAAACCGGACAACCCTGGTCATCGCTCACAGATTGGCAACAGTCCTGAATGCCGATCGGATCGTGGTGCTTGAGAATGGCGGCGTTGTCGCGGAAGGGACCCATGATGACCTGATGCGCGAAGATGGCCTCTATGCCCGGCTTGCCAAGCTGCAGTTCGATACCGGACGTGCTGCACTTACTGCTTGAAGAAAATTCGTTAGTTAATTGATCTTAAAGGTGTTCGATGATGCGCTTAAGCTGTGAATCAATGGTTCGAGCGCCGAAATTTGCGTCATAATATGCACGGGCATCGGTTCCAAGGCTTGGAAGCTGGTCTCGATTTTCATATAGCTGTGCGACTTGTGTCGCGAGCGAATCGGCGTCTCCCGCTGCAATTTGCATCAATCCCTTTTCATCTGAGACCGGATAAGCGCTGGAACGCCGCGTGACAACAGGTTTGCCGCAGGCCAGGGATTGATACACTTTGTTTGGAATGACCCGAGCCGCTTTGTCGCTTTCTCCAAATATTCCCAGCAATACGTCAGCTTTATGAATTCGAGCCGGTATTTCTAAATAGGGAAGAGGG
This sequence comes from Sneathiella sp., assembly GCF_036960985.1. Taxonomy (NCBI): domain Bacteria; kingdom Pseudomonadati; phylum Pseudomonadota; class Alphaproteobacteria; order Sneathiellales; family Sneathiellaceae; genus Sneathiella; species Sneathiella sp. The sequence continues at coordinate 45,440 of NZ_JBALWD010000016.1, forward strand.
GGTGTAAAAACGATATTATCCTGTCCGGCGGCCAATTCTTCACAACGCGGCCGCTCAGGGCCTTCACCGATCAATGTCCATAGCACAGGGGCGGTACAACGTTTAGCGGCCTCCACGATGATGTGAGGCGCCTGTAGGCCAATAAAACTGCCATAGAACAGCGCTTCAAAGGGTTCTGCTCGAGATGGCGCCGGAGACTCTGCTGGTTTGAAGAGGGCTTCTTCCGCGCCGACCGCGACGACGCCAATTTTTTCTTTGGGAACAGCAAACGTGTCGGTGAAAAATTCTGCATGTCCGTTGGTATCGGCAATGACCCTGTCTGCGGCCTTCAAGATGTGCGTTTCCCAAGCAAGAAGCTTTCGGCCTTTGACTGATGTCGAGCTAAATTTTGACCGCTCAAATACCTGTTTGTCATAAGCGGATATCAAGGGATCGAATATCAGGGGAATGTTTCGAGAAGCGGCCCAGCGAGCAGCTGCCGCGACATCGCGTTGACGAAAGGCCGGCACCCACACCAGCTCCGGTGTTTCAACATGTGTAAGTTTTGCCTGAATATCGGCAATGGAGCTGATCTGTGGCCTAAAATCGATGACGCGCCACCCGAGATTTGAGAAGGCTTGTCGCAGGATGCGGTTCCGCGAATAATCTGGGTCAAACCGTCCCCACCATAATACGCTGCGCGGTGCGTCGCGGGCCATCAGCTTTTCAGTTCCAGTTGTTCGATAACGGTCTGTAATGGTAAATCCGCAAGATTGTCTTCTCGCAGAACCCGCACATCTGGGCCACGGGGGCGCGACATATCCGGGTTGGAAGCTTTTGAGAAAAGCACGACCGTCGGACATCCAACCGCTGCGATAAGATGCAAGGGCCCTGTATCATTGCCTATCGCCAGCCGGGCCTGCGCGCCAAGACTGGCAATATCTCCAAAGCTGGTTTGTGAAGAGAGATCCAGAGCGCTTGGGCAGAGATGCCGGATTTCCGCGATGACTTCTGCTTCCGCTGGCCCACCTAATAAGACCGGGGTCAACTCGTTACTGTGAAGGTGACCGGCCAGTTCACCAAATCGCGCCGCAGGCCATCTTTTCTCTGGACGGTGAGCTGATCCACCCGGTACTAACAAAGCGAGCTCAGGTGGTAGGTGGAATTTAGATATGTCAGTCATCGCCCAGGCAAAGTCGGCCGCCGGAATATCTGTGAGGCCGATGACAGATAATTGATCAATATGTCGCTCAATGGTGTGAATTTTGGTTCGCAAAGGACTTAAATGAGGGTGAGAACCTGCTTTAGCGTACCCACACCATTCAGGCTTCTGGCCCGCGGGGAATAGCTTGAAATAACTGTTTGTACGTTCTGAGGTCTGTAAGTCATACACCCGATCAAACTCTGCTGAGCGTAGTTTTTTCCGGAATGTTGCGAGATGTTTGAAATTCCATGGCTTTGGCTTGTCGTCTACCCACACGTCATCAAACAAACCAGATTTTTCCAGAAACTCGGCAAAGGGTTTAGTCGTCAGCAGCGTAATCTTGGCATCGGGATGATGTTGTCGGATGGCCTGGAAAGGAGATTGCGCCAATATGACGTCACCAAGGGCACCGTGCTTGATGACCAGAATATTCTTCATTCTGCCGATCCCTATCGTTCTGTGAGCTTTAATTCAATCCGGCGATTACGCAGATACCCGATTTCATCTTCCCGATCATCAATGGGTTGAAATTCTCCAAAACCCGTTGGTGCCAGTCTGTTCGCCGGAATGCCCTGACTGATCAGGAATTTCGTGACGGATAAGGCACGGGCCATTGAAAGTTCCCAATTGGAGGGGAAGCGGGCGGTATTGATAGGCTGACTGTCCGTATGGCCGTCTACTCTAAGGATCCAGTCGATATCTTTGGGTATGTCTTTTGAGATGCCAAGAAGGGTTGCTGCAAATTTTGCCATATCCTGCCTGCCTTGTGGACCGAGCTGGGCCTGACCCTCACCAAACAACACTTCGGATTGAAAAACAAACCGGTCACCAACGATACTGATACCGGGGCGATTTTTGAGCACTTCTCTTAGTTTTCCGAAAAATTCAGATCGATACTGTTGTAGCTCCTGTACCTTTTGCGCGAGGGCCTGATTGAGACGGCTACCCAAATCGGCTATTTGCGCTTGCTGTTCGACGTCTTTCACTTCGCTGGCTTCCAAAGCCTGGTTCAATTTTGCCAGTTCAGTTCTCAGGGAATTTATCTGCACGTTCAGTAACGCAACCTGTGAGGCGGCAGCCGCGGATAGAGCTTCTTCTTCCGTTAATTTATCCTGCGTTTGCAGATAGAGGGTCTGCAATTCAGCCAACCGGATCTCGCGCTCTTCGATATCTTTTTGAGCCAACACCGTTCGATCTGTTTCTTCTGCAAGACGCGCTTCGAGCTCTTTGCTGCGATCTCGCAGGCTCCCGACTTCGGTTTCGCTTGAAGCCAATTTTGATGTCAGTTCTTTGAGTTGTTCATCACTCAGTTGCAGTTTGGCTGCCATATCGCTGACATCTGTTTCCAGTTTTGTACGCAGAATCTCCAACGCCACGATATCACGTTTCAGACTTTCAAGTTCAGCCAGGTTGGCTCTGACAACATCTTCACTTACCACTAATTTTTCGGTGCTTTCGGCAAGTGCGGTTTCGGCTGCCGTCGCTTTTTCTGTTTGCTCTTTAAGTAAAATAGTCAGCCGATCACGATCTTCCTCAGCGGAGAGGGCGCGGCTGTTGAGTGTATCCAATTGGATAATAACGTTATCCCGCTCTTCTTGCGTGCGGGCGAGATCGATCGTTATTTGGCTGATCTCATTTTCAAGTTGGGCACTGGTGCCGCGCTCAAGAGCGAGTAAGTCGGAAAGCTCGTTTACCTGTTGGTTTAGTTTTTCAAGGGCGGCGTCTCGGCCAGAGAGAGCCTGCGATAAGAAAAATTGCGCCAGGACGAACACCACAAGCAGGAAAATAATGACCAACAACAGTGTGGTAAGGGCGTCGACAAAGCCGGGCCATATTTCATAATTGGCGCGTTGTCCGCTGCGTCTACGGGCCATTACTCACTCCGTCATCCGCTGCTTGCACAATATTATCCACGACGGCTTTCTTCTGCGATCGCGGCAATTGTTCGGGTTAAAAGCTTGATATCACTGCGAATTTCCTGAACCATCAACTCACGTCCATCGGCGCTTTCTTCCAGCATTCGCACCATATGAACATCCATGTTACGCAAATGATTTCGGCTGGCCTGATCCAATCCGGCCTGTTCTCCAGATTTGGCAAGTCGTTCAAGGACGGGCTTCAGGTCCGTTTGGCCTTCAGCCAACTTGATCAGTAAATCCTGCTCAGTCCGCATCTGGTCGGTCAGTGCCGCAAGACGTTCGCTGAGCCCAATAAAGGAGTTCTCGGCAGAACCACGTTTGTCCTCATTTCGGACAAGTGTGCGTTGCAAGTTATTCAGGCTTTCAGCCGTCTGCTCCAGCAACGCCTGAACATAAGCTGGGACGCTTTGCTCCCCTTCAGCAACAACGCCGGGAGTTGAGGCGGAGAACCGGGTGATGGACGTCAGCCATTCTTCCAGATCCGTGTAAAACCTGTTTTGGGCCTGACCAGCCTGCATATCCAGAAATCCAAGGACCAAAGATCCGGACAAACCAAACAAGGAAGATGAAAACGCGATCGCCATGCCAGCCAGTGGCTTTTCCAATCCAACTTTGAGCTCATCGAAAACTTTGGAAAAATCGCCGCCGCCAACATTGAGTGTTGAAATAGCGGCACCAACGGAATCGACTGTTTCAAGCAAACCCCAAAACGTACCGAGCAGGCCTAGAAAAACAAGGACATTGATCATGTAACGCGAAATATCACGGCCTTCGTCTAGTCGCGTTCCAATGCTGTCGAGGATCGTGTTCATGGTAATGGCCGTAAGCCGCACGGGACCTTTAGAATCCCCAATAATCGTGGCGAGCGGAGCGAGAAGTTTGGGGCCGCGTAAGGGAGGCGCGCCGGCGTCGAGCCGTCGCAACCCCTGTATCCAATTAACTTCGCCCGAAAGTATGAATACTTGGCGCAGAATGAAGCCAATACCAAATAGCAATACCAAGAGTATCAATCCGTTCAATGCCGGGTTTGCTAAAAAGGCTGTTTGTATCGGTTGGTATAAAAAGGCGGCAATGGCAGCCACAATTACCAAAAATATGGCCATCCGGATATAGTATCTCCGGGGCTTCTTGATATTGGGGGCCCCGATAAGGCTGGGTGCTTCTAATCCGGATAGGCTTGTCATTGTCACCGCGCAATCATTACTAGGTCAACACGATCTACAGGACCATCACCGGTTGGCTGGCCAAGAGCCCGTACTTCGATCTTATTATTCTTTACACCCAAGTCTATCAGTTTCGATCGGACGGAAAGCGCCCGACCCAAAGATAGGCGGCGGGCCGCACTATTGCTGTCTCCAGTCGCGTAGGCGATCAGTTGGACATTTTGCCCCTCGGTCTGAAGTTGGTCGGCAATGGCTTGGATTTCAGTTTCTGCAGATCCCGGAAGCGCTGCTTCGCCCGCCGGAAACAGAATGCGTGTCATGTCGCCGGTCGCCCGTTTCATAGGCAACGCACCGGGCTTCTTTTCTGGCGTTAAAGCGGCAACAACGATTTCTTTTTCTTCCGGTTGCTCTTCTTTAACGTCAGCTTGTTGAGATGTCGGAGCGGTTTCGTTCGGTTCGGATTGCTTTTCAACTACTTCTGCTTGCGGCGGCAAAGGGGCAATTTCTTCTGGCTTGCTGATCGCGTCGACGGTTGCCATTTTTGTCTCTGCATCGGAAGCCACATCCTGCTTTACAGTAGCGGCTTCTGCTGCCGTCGGCAAAGGTGTGGTCGCAGCCAGAGCGGTTTTCTCCGGAACAGTTTCAAATTTTTCGGGGGCTTCGGGGCTTGATGCAAGCTCTGCTGTTTCTTTGGGTGGAAGTTTTGCCGGATTAATTGGTGGCACAGGTGTCGTTGTTATTTCAACAGGTGTTGGCGCGGCGTCGACAGCCGCAGTTTCCGGCAAGGAAATCTCCGGCTTCATCCGCGGAGTGACAATCTTCGCCGCAGGCACCTTTTTCTGCAAACTTGGCGGAATCAGTATAATGACATCGCTGCCATCAATTATTCGCTGTGGTGCCGTATATTTCGTATCGGACCTCGGCGTCGGCAAATTGACGCTAACGCCCGAGTTATCTGTACCTGATATGACAATTGGCTGCGCGGCAAAGGCAGTTGTATGGCTTACACTGGCCAGAGATACTGTCAGGGCACAAGCACCAAGGAGGAGGCGCGCATTTACTGCTTTATTTGTCAAAACCATTACTTACCTCCCTCTTGTTTGATGCTGGATATCTGAATCCGTAGCATCGATACCGCGTTCGTCATGAAACTTGCCAACTGAAAATGGCAACTTTGCGGCATGATGAACATTCGCGATGTACAATAACTTAGCAAGGGCTCCCTCACAATCCCTTAGTTTTGAGTCAAATTTGACGCATTAGAAGCGTGAGGTATACGAGGAAGAGTTTGTTTCCAGTTATTTAGCGACCCAGACGGATCTTTCGGAAAATATCGAGCATGGATTTATTGATACCGCCAGCCGTGGCTAATATATCGCCTTTTTCAAGCATTTTATCTCCGCCATCTAGCTGACTGACCATCGCGCCAGCTTCTCGGGCGATAACAATACCGGCAGCCATATCCCATTCTTTCAAATTGCGTTCCCAGAAGCCGTCAAAGCGACCGGCGGCAACATAAGCAAGGTCGAGAGAGGCGACGCCAAATCGGCGAATGCCTGCAGAAACTTCCATAACCGCTTCGGCCTCTTTAAGGAATTTGTCGTGATCGGCAATTCCGGCAAACGGAATTCCTGTCGCCAGAATACAATCAGCCATGTTTTTCCGGTTTGAAACTCGAAGGCGGCGGCTGTTCATATAAGCACCAACGCCTTTTTCTGCCCAGAAAAGTTCATCGCGGATCGGATCAAGCACAATACCTGCTATAACTTCTTTACCGGCCTTGACCCCGATGGAAATGGCAAAATGCGGTAAGCCATGTAAGAAATTGGTGGTACCATCTAACGGGTCAATAACCCAATTATGGATACCATCTTTGGACGGAACGACGCCGCCTTCTTCAAGGATAAATCCGAATTCTGGCCGTAACCGACTTAGTTCCTCACGCAGCGTTGCTTCCGCGGTCAGGTCCGCCTGGCTTACAAAATCGGCGGGTCCTTTTCGCGATACCTGTAAATGCTCAACTTCGTTAAAGTCGCGATTAAGTTTCCGAGCGGCTTTGCGCGCGGATAATTCCATTGCGTTGATAAGGGCGGATTTTTTCGCCATAGTATTTTACCTGATTAAATTCCGGGAAAAGGACGGCCCGATTATTCCGTGCGTTTAAGATATTCCGATGTTTCTGTATTCACGATGACTTTTTCGCCAGTTCCGCAGAACGGCGGAACCATGATCCGGACACCATTTTCCATAATAGCGGGCTTATAAGAAGAAGCCGCCGTCTGGCCTTTCACGGTTGGTTCGGTTTCAGTGATTTCCAAAGTGACGTATTCCGGCAGAATTACGGTGAGGGGACTGTCTTCATGAAATTCGATTTCTACTGCCATACCATCCTGAAGATAAACGGCTCGCTCACCAATCATATCGCTTGCAATAGAAACCTGATCATAGGTGTTCGTGTCCATGAACGTCAGCATATCGCCATCAGCAAACAGATATTGATGCGGCTTCTGTTCAAGCCGTACCTTTTCAACAGACTCGGAGGCCCGAAACCGTTCATTTAGTTTCGTCCCATCGCGTAGATTTTTAAGCTCTACCTGAAGATAGGCTCCGCCTTTTCCAGGCTGTGTATGTTGAATTTTAACAGCGACCCAAAGGCCACCTTTATGTTCAACCACGTTTCCGGGGCGAACTGCGTTTCCATTTATTTTCATGACTGAACTCTATTTGCTCGACGTTAATTTTTATGGCCGGGACCCTATCAGGTTGCTATTACCTTATCAATCATACGATTGAAATCACTCACCGCCTGTTTCGGGCCCGTCTTGTAGTTCCAAACGCCAGCTGACACGGAAAGAAAGTCCGCACCACTTTCAATCAGCGCCGGTGCATTTTCTACAGTAATGCCGCCGATGGCAACGCAAGGCGTTTCGATAAGGTCGGAGCACCAACTGAGAATGTCAACATCAGCGCGGGTCGTCTCATCTTTAGTCGTCGAGGGGAAGAAAGCCCCGAAGGCCACATAGTCAGCGCCATTTTCGGCTGCCTGCATTGCCAAATGTTTGGAATTTTTACATGTGACGCCGATAATAGCGTCCGTACCAACGATTGCCCGTGCGTCCTTAATCGGCATGTCGTCTTGCCCAATATGAACCCCGTCGGCATTTAACTCGTGAGCGAGTTCCGGATCATCATTCAGTAAGAATGCGACATTGGCAGCTTGGGCGATGGGCATCAAACGCTTCGCAGCGGCAGAGATTTCTTCTCGAGGACGATCTTTCAGCCGAAGCTGAAAACAGGCTACATCGCCACCTTGTAAAGCCTCTTTAAAAGCGACTTCGAAACTGTCCAGATCTATCTCTGCTGGAGAGATTAAATAAAGCCGAGTGGGTATTCTGTCGAGTAAATTTTGGTCTTGCATTTACGTCGACCTATTCCATTCCAACGTTATATTCGCCGTCACGGGCGGCGCTCGTTAGCTTTGCCCGATGCAGAAAAGCGGTTTGTGCTGCGCTAACATTTTCTGACTTTCCTTGCCACGCTGCCAACGCTGAACTTTGCAAAGCACGGCCATAAGAATAACTGATTTCCCAAGGTTGTTTACCTTGCTGGTTCATGAAATTCAGATTTTCCGTTGCCCGTTGCTCAGTCTGTCCGCCAGATAGAAAAACAATTCCGGGAACTGCGGAGGGAACCGTTTGTGCAAAACAATATAGAGTTTTGTCTGAAATTTCTTCAGCGGCCGCTTGCTCCGGGCAGTCAATACCTGAAATCACCATATTTGGTTTAAGCAGCATTTGTTCCAATACAACGCGCTGCTTGTACAGCTCATCGAAAACGGATTTCAAAGTTGTTTCAGTTACGGCATAGCATTCGTCAATAGTATGATCGCCATCCATCAGAACTTCAGGCTCTACGATTGGAACAATATTTGCTTCCTGGCACAGCGCAGCGTAGCGGGCAAGAGCATGTGCATTCGTGTCTATGCAATACTGACTTGGCGCGCCATCCTTAATGGTGATTACGGCGCGCCATTTCGCAAATCTAGCGCCGAGTGAATAATATTCCGAAAGGCGTTCCCGCAGACCATCCAGTCCTTCAGTGACCAATTCACCATTTGAAAAAGCGAGCGGCTTGGCGCCCATATCTACTTTAATTCCGGGAATAATATCATTTGATTTCAGTAGTTCTGGAAACGGCGTTCCTGCGTTGGAAGATTGACGCAGCGTTTCATCATACAAAATGACGCCACTGATAAGGTCTGACGCTCCGTTCGCCGTGAAAAGCAATTCACGGTAATCGCGTCGATTATCTTCGGTGCTTGTCGTGCCAATGCCATCAAGCCGTTTTGTGATGGTGCCTGTGCTTTCATCGGCCGCAAGGATACCTTTGCTCGGGGCAACCAATGCCAAGGCAACATCTTCCATATCAAGATCACTCATGATCTTTTCCTTTTTCAGTTTGTTTAAGTTGCGTCGCTATTAAGCGCGAGGACACCCGGCAAATCTTTGCCTTCCATCCATTCGAGGAAGGCGCCGCCCGCCGTCGATATATACGTAAATCCGCCAGTTACTCCGGCTTTTGCCAAAGCTGATACGGTATCGCCACCGCCGGCAACAGAGATAAGTGTTCCATTTCGAGTTAATGCTTCTGCAGCTTTAGCAACGGCCACCGTCCCATCTCCAAAAGGGTCAATTTCGAAAGCGCCCAGCGGACCATTCCAGATTAACGTTTTTATGGTCTTTAGGCGTTCTTCCAACAATGCGACACTTTCCGGTGCGACATCCAGTATCATTTCATCTGACTTAACATCCTCAACGGACGCTGTTCTGTTCGCAGCACCCGCTCTAAATTCCTTGGCGAGTACGGCGAAAGAAGGCAGTAGGATTTCACAACCAATTTTTTCTGCTTTTGAGAGAATCTCGTTGGCGGTATTCGCCAAGTCGTGCTCGCAAAGGGAAGCTCCTACATTAATTCCTTTGGCATTGAGGAAGGTATTGGCCATACCACCGCCGATGACCAGACAATCGACTTTTTCAATTAAGTTAAAGAGCAGATCGAGTTTCGTTGAAATTTTTGCGCCACCGACAATTGCCATGACCGGCCGCAATGGATTTTCGAGCGCTGAAGAAAGCGCAGTTAACTCCGCCTCAAGGTTCCGGCCGGCGTAGGCCGGCATGATATGTGCAATGGCCTCCGTCGAGGCATGGGCACGATGGGAGCAGGAAAAAGCGTCATTCACATAGATCTCACCAACTTTTGCCAGCTCCTCAGCGAACGCAACATCATTTGCTTCTTCACCCGCGTAATACCGCACATTTTCAAGCAGTATGACGCTTCCATCCGGAAAATCTTGGACTTTCTTTTCTGCGTCGGCCCCAACGCAATCATGGACGAATTCAACGGGACATGAGAGATATTGTGCAAGGCTGGCGGCAATAGGTCGAAGCGACATTTCCGGTACAGGCTGACCTTTAGGGCGACCAAAATGGCTTAATAATACAATTTTGGCGCCTTTGGTTCTTAATTCCTGAAGGGTCGGTACAATTCTTTCGATGCGAGTAAAATCGGAAATTTTTCCGTCCGCCATAGGAACATTCAGATCTACACGAACAAGAACAGTTTTACCGTTCGCGTCCAGATCATCGAATGTCTTGAAACCGACCATTCTATCTAACTCCGTTTTCTAACTGTATCTAGTTAGCGTTTGACATGGCAATTGCTGTATCGCCCATGCGGTTGGAGAAGCCCCATTCATTGTCATACCAGCTAAGGACTCGAACGAAAGTTCCATCGATGACTTGCGTTTGTGTGAGATCAAAAGATGAGCTTGCGGGATGATGATTGAAGTCCATGGAAACCAAAGGTTCACTATTGGCATCCAAAACGCCTTTGAGACGACCATTTGCAGCTTCAACAATGGCGGCATTGACTTCTTCAACAGAAGTTGCACGACCCGCTACGAAGGTTAAATCGATCATCGATACGTTGGGCGTCGGAACCCGAACAGAGGTACCATCAAGTTTTCCAGCCAGTTCAGGAAGAACCAAACCAACGGCTTTTGCGGCGCCAGTAGATGTTGGAATTATTGACATACCGGCTGCGCGAGCACGGCGCATGTCGGAATGCAGGGTATCAAGGACAGGCTGGTCGCCGGTGAAGGCGTGAACAGTCGTCATAAAACCGTGAACCAGACCAACGGAATCGTTTAGAACCTGTGCAACGGGGGCCAGGCAATTTGTTGTGCACGAAGCATTTGAAACAACTGTATGCTCAGCTTTCAACTGGTCATGATTGACACCAAATACCACTGTCAGATCTGCGTCTGCGCCAGGAGCGGATATAAGGACTTTTTTCGCGCCAGCAGCAAGATGAGCCGCTGCTTTGTCACGTTGCGTGAAAATTCCGGTGCATTCAAACGCGATATCCACGCCGAGCTCACCCCAGGGCAAATCTGCTGGATTGCGTTCTGCACTTACCTTGATTGGGCCGCGACCCAGATCAATACTATCGCCGGAAACAGTAACAGTCCCCGGAAACCGGCCGTGAACACTATCATAGCGAAGAAGATGGGCATTAGCTTCTACTGAGCCGAGATCATTAATACCAACGACATCGATATCGGTGCGTCCACTTTCATAGATCGCCCGAAGAATGTTCCGTCCAATACGTCCAAAACCATTGATTGCTACACGAACAGTCATCTTATTCTTACTCCTTATATCAACAGGCAGTCCCGTGACCGCCCATCACTGATTTAAAGTCTTTCTTTCGCAGCAGCGACGATCGCCTCTGCAGTAATACCGAAATGTTTGTACAAATCTTCTGCCGGCGCACTTGCACCAAAACTATCAATGCCGATGAAACCACCATCAAGGCCCGTATATTTTTGCCATCCCATGGAGCAGGCTGCCTCGACCGCGATCTTGACGGTTCCAGGTCCGAGAGTTTCCGTTTTATATGACATATCTTGGGCGTCGAAAAGTTCCCAACATGGCATTGATACAACGCGTGTTCCAATGCCTTCGGATTCAAGTTTTTTCCGTGCTTCCATGGCAATTGTGACTTCAGAGCCTGTCGCAATGAGTGTCACTTTCGCGTCGATATTTGCCGGTGAGAGCTCGTAGCCGCCTTTTGCAGATAGATTTTCATCCGTATGAGTGAGGCGCAGAAGCGGCAGGCCCTGCCGGCTGAGCGACAAAATAGAAGGCGTAGATTTCGCTTCCAGTGACAGCTGCCAGCATTCCGCTGTTTCCACAGCGTCGGCTGGACGGAAAACGTTAAGATTAGGAATGGCGCGCAAAGAAGCCATATGTTCTATGGGTTGATGGGTTGGGCCATCTTCTCCCAATCCAATCGAATCATGTGTCATAACATAGATGACGCGAAGACCCATCAGCGCCGAAAGGCGAATGGCGGGACGTGCGTAATCCGTAAACACCATGAACGTGCCGCCGTAAGGAATAAATCCGCCGTGCAGGGCAATACCGTTCATGAAGGCTGCCATCCCGAACTCCCGCACACCGTAATAGATATAGCGACCGGAGAAATCGTCCGGTGTTACCGGCAACATATGCGAGGTCTTCGTCAGATTGGATCCAGTTAAATCCGCCGACCCACCGACCGTTTGAACGATATGTTCATTAATAACATTCAGCGCTTCTTGACTGGCTTTTCGCGATGCCCAACCGGGGGCCGTATCGCTCAGCGTTTGCTTATACGTCGCAATTGTCTCGTGGAAATCGGCAGGCAATTCGCCGGACTGACCGGTTGCAAATGCCTGTCGCACTTCTTCGCTTTGCGCATTAAGGCTTTCTTCCCAAGCAGCCGACAGGCGCGCACCTTTCGTACCAACTGTCCTCCAGCAATCCAGTATTTTCACCGGAATATCAAAAGCTGCGTGAGGCCACTTCAACTGCGTGCGCGTGAGCTCAATTTCCTCATTGCCGAGCGGCGCACCGTGGGCTGAAGCGGTGCCTTGTTTGTTAGGGGCGCCATAACCGATTATGGTCCGGCAGGCAATCATGGATGGCTTGTTGGTCTTGCGTGCGGCTTCGATTGCTTTTTCGATTTGTTCTGCATCGTGGCCGTCGACAGCTTGCACATCCCAACCAGCGGCTTCAAAGCGTTTACCCTGGTCGTCTGACACAGCGAGGTCAGTCGAACCATCAATGCTGATGGAATTATCATCCCAAAGAAGCACAAGTTTGCTGAGACCTAAGTGGCCGGCAAACGAAATCGCTTCATGGCTGATGCCTTCCATTAGGCAACCGTCTCCTGCAATGACGTAAGTGTAATGATCAACAAGGGCATCAAAGCGGTCTGCCAACATGCGTTCCGCAAGTGCCATGCCTACCGCTGTTGCCAAGCCCTGGCCCAATGGCCCTGTTGTGGTTTCAATGCCATCCGCATGTCCATATTCCGGATGACCAGCCGTTTTTGATCCTAATTGCCGAAAATTACGGATCTCATCGAGTGTGAGGTCCTTGTACCCTGTCAAATGAAGGAGCGAGTAAAGCAGGCTTGAGCCATGCCCTGCGGAGAGGACAAATCGATCGCGATCCGGCCAATTGGGTTTAGCAGGGTCAAATTTCAAAAATTTTGAATAAAGGACGGTTGCTACATCAGCCATTCCCATGGGCATGCCGGGATGTCCGGAATTTGCTTTTTGTACAGCTTCCATGGAAAGGGCACGAATGGCATTAGCCATGTCGTTATGTTTTGACGAATTCGCAGACGGCGTAAGCCCGGAGTTGTTCATAGTTGGCTCATCTTTGTTCCACCAGCCACTACATATGTTCCTTCAACGTGAATTTGCCGCCTAAATTAAAGGGGTAAATTGGTTGCGTACAATGCTGGTGCCCATTGAGGGTATAGTTACAGTTTACATCCGTAAATTGGGTATATTCGGTCATTTTACCAAGCGAAAAACAAACACTTTTAAAATGACAGAACAAACCAGCCTCCAGATGGCACTTTTGGAATCGTGCGGAAGATGCCGCCCAATCTTCTTTTCGTCAACTGCTTAGTTGCCGAGGACGCTCGGAATCCTTATAAAAATGACACAACCAATTATGTTGACGGGCCTTATGGCAAAATCGTATTGTGGAATATGAGGGTTATCACGTAAGTGATGCTAACCAATATGAAAAAACAGGGTAGGGGGCAAGCAGATTAGCGAATCAAGATTAGATGCTGCTTTATCGCGATTGGAGAAAGCGGCTGTGGCCGCTGTAGATGATCGCAATCAAGGTAGCTTTGATATGGGAGCCGACCAAGCGACTGCTGGTTTGCAGGCCGAGAATGATGCTTTGAGAGAAGAGCTCAAAGCGATGACTGAAAAATATGAAACTCTGGAGCGCACCGCAGACACTATTTCCGGACGCCTCGATAATTCAATCAATGAGCTGACCGAAATTTTGGAGCAATAAACCATGGCATCTTTGACAGTTAAGGTAAATGGCAGGGCTTATCCCATCGTGTGCGGTGACGGCGAAGAAGAGCATTTGGAATATCTTGCGGAATTTGTGGACAAAAAGGTTCAGGACCTATCGGAGTCAATTTCTAATGCAAGTGAAGGGCAATTATTATTGATGGCTTCTTTACTTATTGCCGATGACCTGTCCCAAGCCTATGAGACGGTTGAAAAATTGCGCGAGGAAACGGGCAGCACAAATACAGATATTCTTGCAGAAAAAATTGAAGCTATTGCGGATCGCTTGGAAAGCGCTTAAGTAGGATCGTAGAGCTGCACTGGCTTGTGCGTTTGATGAATGATTTCCTGGGGCCAATAACGAAATCCTGGGAGCTGTTCCCTGATTGGACCCTGGTCCTAACATATCGGCGCCCACCTGACTTGTCAGGCCACAGTGATTTCCACGCATCGACGGCTATGTTGGTGCAGCTTTTATTATTTTGTACTCCATTTGATAGAAATCATACGAAGTGACATTGCTAGCCTCGCAAAAACAGGCCCAGCGTCGGGATGCGCAAAAAATACGGGATAGCCTGTCGGCGGATGATGCTGGGAATATGGCGGCTGCTAAATTTATTGCGGCTTTTCCCGTCTCAAATGATAAAATCGTTTCCCTGTATTGGCCCATCGGCTCTGAATTAGATACCCGGCCACTCTTGACCAAACTCCATGATATAGGTGTGATTTGCGCATTGCCGGTCATTGAAAAAAAAGACCATCCTTTATCTTTTCGTCTTTGGCGCCCGGAAATGATTTTGCAGCCAGGTCCGTTTAAAGTTCCTGTTCCGCCTGAAACCGCTGACGGGGTCACACCCAACATTGTCATTACGCCATTGCTTGCCTTTGACGCAGCAGGCTATAGACTTGGATACGGTGGTGGTTTTTACGATAGAACACTCGAGAAATTGCGGAGAAATCGCAGCTGCGAAGCCATAGGATATGGATATGCCGGTCAAGAGGTTGTGACAGTGGTGACGGATCGATATGACCAACAACTTGATGCTATGGTAACAGAAAAAGACGTTAGGATATTTAAGTGAAATTTGCATATTTCGGCGATGTCGTCGGTCGCTCTGGCCGAGAAGTTTTAATCGAAAAATTACCTGACATCCGAAAGAGGCTCAATCTTGATTTCGTCGTCGTTAATGGCGAAAACGCAGCGGCGGGTTTTGGAATAACCGAAAAAATTTCGGAAGAATTTTATGCGGCTGGTACGGACTGCATTGTCCTTGGTAATCACAGTTTTGATCAAAAGGAAATCATGCCATATCTGGAAAAAGATGCGCGAATTCTCCGTCCAATAAACTATCCGGCAGGGACTCCGGGTCGGGGATTTAGCGGTTTTAAAACGCGAAGTGGTAAAACAATTCTCGTTATTCAAGTCATGGCGCGACTATTCATGGATCCATTGGATGATCCATTTGCAGCCGTAGATAAAATTCTGAAGGCTAACCCGTTGGGCAAGAAATTTGACGCCATTCTAGTTGATATCCATGGTGAAATCACCTCCGAGAAAATGTCTATGGGACATTTCTGCGATGGCCGTGCCTCTCTGGTGGTGGGCAGTCATACACATGTGCCGACCGCAGATGCCCAGATTTTTCCGGGCGGTACAGCTTATCAGACAGATGCTGGCATGTGTGGGGACTATAATTCGGTGATCGGTATGGATAAAGAAGAGCCGTTGCGTCGCTTTACAAGAAAAATACCAGGCGGAAGATTTACACCTGCGCTGGGACCTGGCACAGCTTGCGGCGTTTTTGTTGAAACAGATGATAAAACGGGCCTTGCTGGCATGATTTCACCAATCCGGGTTGGTGGTCGATTAATTGAAATCTGGCCAGATTTAAACTAGTTAGCAAACTTCGTTAAAAACCACGTGCCTCTCGTGGATGGATCGGCTACAAACGGCACTAACATTATATATGTATTACAAATAAGAGACGGAATATGGCGGGACATTCACAATTTAAGAATATTATGCATCGCAAAGGTGCGCAGGATAAAAAGCGAGCGAAGATATTTGCAAAACATATTCGCGAATTGACGGTTGCAGCGAAATCCGGTCTCCCCGATCCGAGTATGAACCCGCGGTTGCGTACTGCTATTGGTGCTGCTCGCAGTGATAACATGCCTAAAGACAATATAGATCGAGCCATCAAACGGGCCTCTGGTGAAGGGGATGGCGAAGTTTATGAAGAAATTCGCTATGAGGGTTATGGCCCTGGAGGCATTGCGGTCATCGTGGAAACGTTGACAGACAACAAAAACCGTACCGCAGCTGAAGTACGTTCGGCTTTCGCGAAATCTGGTGGGGCCCTTGGTGAAACGGGATCCGTTTCCTTTATGTTTGACCATGTTGGACAAGTTGTTTTCGATGCAACAGAAATTGATGGTGATGAAATTTTTGAAGTGGCGCTTGAGGCTGGTGCGGAAAATGTTGAAAGCGATGAGCAAATTCACGAAATCACCTGCGCAATAGAAGATTTCAATGATGTACGGGATGCGTTGGAAGAGAAATTTGGCGAACCGCAAGAAGCCGGAATAATCTGGAAGGCGCAGAATACGATCCCCGTTGAAACGGAAGAAAAAGCAAACTCCGTTTTTAAACTTGTTGATGTGCTGGAAGATAATGACGACGTTCAAAAAGTTTCAGCCAATTTCGATATTCCAGCCGATATTATGGAAAAACTCGGCGACTAGTCTCTGAAAGGAAAATCGTCAGGCATGCGTTTATTAGGCCTTGATCCAGGACTTCGCCATACCGGGTGGGGGATCATCGAAGTGGAAGGCAATAGTCTTCGTCATCTGGGCAATGGTGCGGTCGCTTCCGATGGGTCACTTGGACTTTCAGAGAGGCTGGTGCAACTTTACAACGGTATCAATCAAGTTATTATTGACTGGCAGCCAACTGAAGCGGCCGTCGAAGAAACCTTTGTAAATAAAAATCCGGTTTCCACGTTGAAATTGGGACAGGCGAGAGGGATTGCGTTACTCGTTCCCTCCTTGCATGGTTTAGCTGTTGAAGAATATGCGCCAAACAAGATCAAGAAATCTGTTGTTGGTGCCGGACATGCTGGCAAACATCAAATTCACGCAATGGTCGGCATGTTGTTGCCGGGCTGTAAGATTTCCAACGAGCATGCGGCGGATGCGCTGGCAGTTGCCATTTGCCACGCTCACTACGCCGGCAGTAACCGCAGTCTAAAGAAAGCGACTATGATGGCAGGGCGCGCGACATGATTGCAAAACTCACCGGTAAGCTTGATAGCATTGGCGAAGATTGGGCTATCATTGATGTCGGGGGCGTCGGCTATTTGGTTTTCTGTTCTGCTAGGACTTTACGAGTGATGCCGGAAATTGGTGGAACGGCCGGTTTGCATATTGAAACACATGTTCGTGAAGATCATATTCACTTGTACGGTTTTCAGAATGTGGCCGAACGGTCATGGTTCTTGTTGCTGCAAACAGTTCAGGGTGTCGGTGCCAAAGTGGCTCTTGCTTTTCTTTCGCTGTACAGCAGCGAAGAGCTTACCCAGATTATTGCCGCCGGAGATAAAACGGCTTTGACGCGCGTCAGCGGTGTCGGTCCAAAAGTTGCCAGTCGTGTTGCGACGGAATTAAAGGACAAAGTGGCGAAGATGGACCTCGGCCCTGTTGCCTTTGCGGCGCAAGTTTCAAATCCATCCGTGGCAGGCGGAGGCGTGCCACAAGCCGCTGCAGGCGACGCCGTGTCGGCATTGGTGAATTTGGGTTATGGGCGGGCCGATGCTTTTGGAGCAGTCGCTGCTGCGGCACGTGCCTTAGGCCCTGACGCAACTGTTGAAACCTTGATCACCGCCGGATTGAAGGAGCTTGCGGCATGACAGAGGAACGACTTGTCGGCGCCGATCAAGGTGAGCAAGACCTCATTGAAAGCCAGTTCAGGCCGCAGGTTCTCGATGACTTTATCGGTCAGAAGCAGGTTCGCGAAAATCTGAGTGTCTTCATACAAGCTGCGAAATCACGGGGCGAGGCGCTTGACCATGTCATGTTCTTTGGACCGCCGGGGTTGGGTAAGACGACCTTGTCGCAGATTGTTGCTCGAGAATTAGGGGTTAGTTTCCGGGCAACCGCAGGTCCGGTAATTACAAAAGCTGGAGATTTGGCTGCATTACTCACCAATCTAGAAGAAAACGATGTTTTGTTTATTGACGAAATACACAGGTTGAGCCCGGCAGTAGAAGAAATTCTCTATCCCGCCATGGAAGATTTTCATCTGGATTTGATAATCGGTGAAGGACCTTCCGCGCGGTCTGTTCGAATTGATTTGCCGCCCTTTACATTGGTAGGCGCAACGACGCGATCCGGTTTGATCACGACGCCATTGCGCGAACGATTTGGTATTCCGCTGCGTATGAATTTTTACGAACCGGATGAATTAAAACTTATTGTGGCTCGTGGCGCTCGCGTATTGGGTGTTAATTTAAGCGAAGACGGGGCCATTGAAATCGCCAATCGCAGTCGCGGGACACCGCGGGTGGCTGGACGACTTTTACGTCGCGTCCGCGATTTCGCTTCAGTCGCTGGTGCCGATTTGATTGATGCAGTCAAAGCCGACGCAGCCCTCAATCGTCTAGAAGTCGATAAGCGAGGCCTCGATGCTATGGATCGCCGGTATCTTGGTCGGATTGCCCGTGATTTCGGTGGCGGACCGGTTGGCGTAGAGACGATGTCTGCTGCCTTGTCTGAGCCGCGGGACGCAATTGAGGATATCATCGAACCATATTTGATTCAGCAGGGCTTTTTACAGCGGACGCCGCGTGGCCGCTTATTAACGAAAGCCGCTTTTGATCATCTTGGTCTCGCTTTTCCGAAAGAAATAGGTGCCCAGCTAAATCTCATTGAAGAAGACAGTCGAGATGACTGAAGGTGAGATGTTGGGGATGTTCGTCACAGAGAACGATGTGGTTCGTCATACTTTTCCTGTTCAGGTTTACTGGGAGGATACGGACGCTGGCGGGATCGTTTATTATGCCAATTATCTGAAATTTACGGAACGGGCGCGAACCGACATGTTGCGCGGGCTTGGTATCAATCAGCAGCAAATGATGGTTGACGAAGGCGCCAATTTCGTTGTCCGGTCGTGCGAGATCGAATATCTCCGTCCGGCACGGATGGACGACCAACTGGAAGTTTTGACGACACTGACGGATTTGCGAGGCGCTTCACTACACATGCAGCAAGATATTCGTCATGGACGTGACATTATAGTGACAACTAAGGTCCGTGTCGCTTGTTTGGGAGAAGGCGGAAGGCCTCAGCGTCTTTCTTCTGCCATAAATGATAAGTTTAATGCAACATTAGGATCTGCGGAAGATTTTGCGCATTTTTTAGCCAGGGAAGACTAAATGGAAAACGAAACGATTGTCGTTACCCAAGAATTGGGGGGCGCAGCCCATGATTTATCTATGGTTGGCCTGTTTTTACAGGCCGATATTGTCGTTCAGATAGTGATGATTGTTCTAATACTTGCTTCTTTTTGGAGCTGGGCGATCATTATTGATAAAATTATGAGATTTCGGCGGTTAAGCACGGATTGCGATGATTTTGAAAATGAATTCTGGGCGGGCGGCAATCTGGACGACTTATATCGTCGTGTAGGATCAAGCCCGGACAACCCTTTGGCTATGTTGTTCGCCGCCGCCATGAAAGAGTGGTCGCGTTCAACGGAAAAAGGTATCGACAAAAATGCTCATACAGGCCTGCAAGCACGGATCCATCAGGTCATGCGGGTTACCATTGATCGCGAAGTGGAGCGCCTTGAAAAATATTTGGGTTTCTTGGCGACAGTTGGATCCACAGCGACCTTTCTTGGACTGTTTGGAACAGTCTGGGGCATCATGAACAGCTTTCAGTCGATTGCCGCGACCCGTGATACGAGCTTGGCGGTTGTTGCTCCGGGTATCGCAGAAGCTCTTTTCGCGACAGCTTTAGGATTAGTCGCCGCTATTCCTGCGGTCGTGGCCTATAACAAATTTTCCAATGATCTACAGAGAATTATCACGCGACTTGAAGGATTTGCCGGCGAATTTTCGGCGATCCTGTCACGTCAGCTGGATCAGGGCGACTAATCATGGATAGCAATCATTATACGGCTTTTACTGGTAAAGGTCGCCGGCGCCGGCATCAGCAGATGTCCGAAATTAATGTGACACCGTTTGTCGATGTCATGTTGGTCTTGCTTATCGTGTTTATGGTGACAGCCCCTTTATTGACAGTTGGCGTGCCGCTTGATTTACCAAATACCAAATCGACCACAGTCCAGGGAAATGACGAACCACTGGTTATCAGCGTCGACAGTGAGGGCCAGATTTTTCTGGAAGATACTGTAATTGAGTTGGAAAATCTCGTTCCTAAATTACAGGCGGTTACTGGTGCAAAGCAAGATCAACGGATTTTTGTGCGGGGCGACACAAATGTTGCTTATGGGCGTGTATTGCAGGTAATGGGGGAAATACAAAGCGCTGGCTTTAAGCGGGTTGCGATGGTGTCATCCAGCAAACCCAATACCAAAGCTGACACACCAAAAGATAAAAAGCAGTAAGGGATCTTTTTTAGAATGAGGGTGTCTGCGCTAACATCGGCTGTGCTGCATATGGTGATTCTTGTGATCATGTATACCGGCTTGCCGTTGTTTACAGATCCGAAGATTTACGAGCAATCGGCAATCATTGAAGTTGAAATCGTTGATATCGCCGATATTACTAATTTACCTAACCCAACGCCGGAGCCAAAGCCCGATCCCAAGCCAGAACCGGAGCCAAAGCCCGAACCAAAACCTGAGCCTGAACCTGAACCGGCCCCAGAACCTGAGCCAAAACTGGAACCCGAGCCCGAGCCGGCCCCAGAACCTGAGCCGGCACCAGAGCCGGCACCAGAGCCCGAACCCGCGCCAAAAGTGGTGCAGCCCGTTCCAACGCCAAAAGTAAAGCCGAAACCCAAACCGAAACCAGCTGAGCCTAAAAAGCCTGAGCCGAAGCCAGAAGCAAAGCCGAAGAAAAAAACATTTGATTTGAAGCAGATGAAGGCGCTTTTGGATAAGAAGAAAAAGGAGCAGGCCGCGAGCCAGCCAAAAGAAACAGACACAAAAAAGACAAATTCAGCTGAAAAAGTGCGAAATTCATCCACGAAAGCATCGGATGCCTCTCTGCCCATGACGCTGGGCGATAAAGATGCGTTGAGGCAGCAGG
This sequence comes from Sneathiella sp., assembly GCF_036960985.1. Taxonomy (NCBI): domain Bacteria; kingdom Pseudomonadati; phylum Pseudomonadota; class Alphaproteobacteria; order Sneathiellales; family Sneathiellaceae; genus Sneathiella; species Sneathiella sp. The sequence continues at coordinate 66,409 of NZ_JBALWD010000016.1, forward strand.
TTCAGAAATGCTGGAATCCACCGCTTGGAGCCGCGGATGCGGAAGGTCTGATTGTGACGTTGAATATAAACTTAAATCAGGATGGTACGTTGATTGGCTATCCAAAGATTGCTAATGGTGCATCAATTAGAAGCGATGTACATCGGGTTGCCGCGGAGAGTGCGACGCGTGCTGTCATTCAATGTCAGCCCTATAAGTTGCCGCTGGAAAAATATGAAAGCTGGCGTGAAGTAACGATGAATTTCGATCCGAAGGATATGTTCAGGTAATGGGAAATGTGATGATTAGAGCTCTACGCAAAACCTCTGTTTTTCTGGCCGGCTTGGCTGTGCTACTTGCTTTTTCGAGCGCGCCAAGAGCTGAGCTTGTGATCGATATTACGCAAGGGAACATTAAGCCCATGCCGATCGCTGTAACAGATCTTTACAGCCAGACGGAAACCGCCTCAAAGATAGGCAAGCAAATTGCCGACGTTATCCGCGCCGACCTTGAGAGGTCAGGCCTTTTTAAGCCCATTGATCAACGCGCATTCTTACAAAAGCCCGCGGATCTACAGGTTATTCCAGTGTTTGCCAATTGGCGAAAAATTGATGCGCAGGCTCTGTCCACCGGATTAGTCAGGGCACTAGGGGACGGGCAGATTAATGTCCAATTCCGTCTTTGGGATGTTCTTGCAGACACACATATTGATAGTGGACAATTGACGGGGCCTCCTTCTAGCTGGCGCGAAATAGCCCACCGAATTGCAGATGTTATTTATAAACGGCTGACAGGAGAGCAGGGCTATTTCAATACCCAGATCGTTTATGTTTCGGAGTCAGGTCCTGCAGATCGCCGGATCAAGCGTCTCGCAATAATGGATCAGGATGGTGAAAACCACAAATTCCTAACCGATGGTAAAAACTTGGTTTTGACTCCGCGGTTTTCTCCGACACCAACGTCGAAAGAAATTACCTATCTTTCCTATTTCAATAACAAACCTAGGGTATATCTTTTTAACATCGAAACAGGGCAGCAGGAGATCCTGGGTGAGTTTCCGGGTATGACATTTGCGCCACGGTTTTCGCCTTCTGGAAATCAGGTTGTCATGAGCATGGCAAAAGACGGAAATACCGAAATATATATCATGGATTTGCGGACCCGGGGAATCAAGCGTTTGACCAACCATCTAGGGATTGACACGGCTCCGTCTTTCTCTCCGGATGGAACAAAAATCGTTTTTGAATCGGACCGTGGTGGCCGGCAACAGATCTATACAATGAACGCTGACGGCTCAAATGTGAAGCGGATCAGCTTCGGAAGTGGTAATTATGGCACACCTGTTTGGTCGCCTCGTGGTGATTTGATTGCTTTCACCAAATTTACCGGGGGCCAATTCTCCATAGGCGTTATGCGGACTGATGGTTCACAGGAACGCATTTTGACAGAAGGTTTCCACAATGAGGGGCCTACTTGGGCGCCAAATGGACGTGTTTTGATGTTTTTCAGGCAAATTCCGGGAAAAAATGACGGGACAGGGGATAAAGTTAGCTTGTGGTCTATAGATTTAACGGGATATAACGAACGGGAGGTTATCTCACCGCGTGACGGATCGGATCCGGCATGGTCGCCGTTGTTTTAATCCGGCGATTGTCTTGACTGTTCGACTTGAGCAGGTGAGGGCGAAAAAGTAAAGTTTGCGAGAGCAAAATTCAGGGGGATTATCTTTGTATAATTCGCATCGATACACAGAGTATCCGTGTTTTATCTAAGATACCCAAAGTTCAATGATTTCCAGAGGATGGGAGTTAAGTAAATGCGGTTCAATCTAGGTCTTAAAACCTTAAGTATTTTCACAGCTTTAGTACTAGTTGCAGCTTGTGAAACAGCACCAACAGAAACAGGTGATAGTGCTGGTGGGGGCGCAACAACCCAGACCAGCGGAACATCAGGTTCATCAACGACAGTTGTTGTTACGGAAACAACAAGCGTTCAGCCAGGCAGCCAGGAAGATCTTGTCCTGAATGTTGGCGATCGGGTGTTCTTCGGTTTCGACAAATACGACCTTTCCGACGAAGCGCAATCTACATTGCAGCGTCAAGCAGCGTGGCTTAATGCCAATCCTGCTGTTACTCTTCTTATCGAGGGAAATACAGACGAACGGGGTACAAGAGAATACAACTTGGCTCTCGGTGAACGCCGGGCAACTGCAGTTGTGAATTACCTTGTTACTCTAGGTATTTCTTCAGGCCGACTTTCTACCATCTCTTATGGTAAGGAACGTCCGGTGGCACTTGGACATAACGACGCTGCTTGGGCGCAAAATCGGCGTTCTGTATCTGTCGTAAACTAAGCGCGATTAAAGAGACGAATAGACGCCCGCTGCCGCGCTAACATGTTAGCGACGACGGCGGGCGTTTCTTATTTGATGGCTCAACAATTGGCAACAGCCATCAGATTTACCTATTATTCATAAAAATGCCAAAATTCATGGCCAGTTTGTATTCGGCAATGGAAAGTCTTATCTTATACCTGAGGGCTGAGAAGAGGGCGAGCGAGTGACGAAAAATATCCAATCAGGAACAGGCGTTAATATTCTAGGGAATTGTAATCCGGGAAAAATCGTCTTTAGATGTCTTGTGGCAGCTTCTATTCTTTTCGCCACAACAACATTGTCCTTCGCGCAGAGCAGTGAAGTCCAGGCTCTTATAGACCGCATAAACCGGCTTGAACTGGACCTTAACGATGTTCAACGGCAGCTTTATAACGGAACGCCGCCGCCGCCTCGCCCACAGGCTGCGCCATCGACGAGCGGCCCTTCGAATCTAGGGACTACTGTAAATACGAGCGGGCTTGCTTTGTTGACCGGTCGTATTTCGGCCATTGAGGATGAACAGCGGCGCTTAACAGGAGCACAGGAAGAAACCTTGTTCAAAATTGATCAGGTCAAAAGTCGTCTTGATAAACTGGTAAAAGATGTTGATTTCAGATTGACGGCGATAGAACGCCAACTCGGCGGGACAGTCGGAGCTGCGGGGACAGCAGTTCTTGTCCCACCGCAAGGTCAGGCGGGTAATGCATCTGCAGCGTCCAATACTGTTGTTGTGGACGGTGGATCTGTACCGGAAGGCAGCAAGGTTCTTGGTACGCTAGCTTCGCCGACAACCGGCACAGCAGCAAGCAATACAGCTGGTGCTTCTGCGGCAGCTGGAGTGGCCGCTGCGGCTACAGTCGGGAACCTGCCAGCAGGTAGTCCTTCTGAACAGTATAACTACGCAATTTCACTTGTTCGTGCAGGGGAATATGATCAAGCTGAAGCAGCCTTTTCTGATTTTTTGCAGCAGCATAAAGATCACGACCTGGCAGGCAACGCACAATATTGGTTAGGCGAAACGTTTTATGTTCGCGGAGATTATCCTAATGCGGCGTCTGCTTTCTTTGAAGGATATGAAACTTATCCTGATAATTCGAAGGCTGCGGATAATTTGTTGAAGCTCGCAATGACACTGGGACGCATGGACCAAAAGGACGAAGCCTGCGCGACATTTGCCCAGATTGACAAGCAATTTAACACTCTACCTGCCCGTCTTATCCGTTCAATAGATAGAGAGAAACAGAAGTTAGGATGCACTGGCTAACAGGCGCATAACTCTGTCTATGGCGGGATCTACATTACAAGAACAATTTAACCAAAAATTGGACAGTCTTTTCGCACTGAGTCAGCATAAACGGCTGGCGATTGCTGTTTCAGGTGGATCGGACAGTATAGCGTTGACGTTGCTTGCCCGTAATTGGGCCTCAGAAAGGGCAGTTGACCTTGTGATTTTAACTGTAGATCACGGGTTGCGACCGGCTGCGAAACAAGAAGCAGTTACTGTTGGTACGTGGATCAAATCCCTCGGCTTGCCGCATAAAACGCTTGTTTGGACAGGGCCACATCCAGCATCAGGGATACAAAGCGCCGCGCGGGAGGCTAGATATCAGTTAATGGCAGCCCATTGTCAGGCGGAGAATATACAAGCCCTTTTACTGGGGCACCAGCTTGAAGACCAATTGGAAACTTTTCTGATGCGGTTCTCCAAAGGGAGCGGATTGGAAGGTCTTGCATCGATGCAGGAGGATAGTCAGCAGTTTGGTATTCGGCTGATCCGTCCTCTTCTGGGATTTAAACGTCAAGTATTGCGAGATTTTTTGAATGAGAAGAAACAGCCGTGGCTTGAAGATCCAAGCAACGATAACCGCCAATACACACGGACCCACGTAGGACCGATTTTATCGGACTTGCAGGCCTTACCGGGGAGCAGTCTCGAAACAATAGGCCTGTCAGTTGAAAGAGTGTCCCGAGCGTCGGATGCCCTTCAAGAAATAACGACGGAGCGATTTAATACGCTCTGTCGATTAAGCCCCTATGGGTTCGTCATGTTTCCATCTGAAGCCGTTCTCAATTGCCCGAAAGAAATTGGTATTCGGTTGTTGAGCCGGGCTATTTCGACGGTGCGCGGAGAACAGATCCCCATTAAATTGCAATCCTTGGAGAATATTTACATCCGCCTGTTTGAAACCGAACTTAGCGTATCGGAGACTATTAGCGGTGTGCAAATTAGCAAATCAGTAAAAGGGTGGCTGGTTTGTCGTGAACCCGGCCGCTCTGGTTTGCCGGAGATACCTTTGGCAGGTAAAACAGAAACTTTATGGGATGATCGATTTTATGTTATTGATACTGCCGATGAGAAAGATCGGGATCCATTGCTGACGATCAAACGAATCGGCCCAATTGGATGGCGCTATCTTAAAGCCGAGAACTCGGGCAAAGACGTGGCGAAGCTACCCGCGAAGGTTAGAAATAATCTTCCAGCGGTGTGGTTAGGCGAAAGAATTGTGGTTGCACCCTTGTTTCCGACGGCCTTTGATCAGTCCACCATTGCATTGGACCGCTTCAAAATGGTATTCAAAGCCTTAATCTAGACTTGTCTAACAAGTATAAATAACTGTTGCCCTATTGGAACTTGGTGTTAATGAATTATATCTAAGATGGTTTCCAATTTATAAGTTTTACATTAACGCGGTTAAACCGACGATGGTTTGATCAAGGAAGGATGATTTTTCGTGAATCTCTTTGGCAAAAATATGGTGCTTTGGGTAGTGATTGCGCTACTTGTTGTTGCGCTTTTCAATATCTTCAGTGACTCCCCGTCGCGTGAAACGGGAACGTCTCTTCCATACTCGACATTCTTAACCGAAGTCGAAAATAGTAAAGTCACCGAAGTTACAATTCAGGGGCATAACATCAAAGGTAAGACAAGCGACGGCAGGTCCTTCACGACATATGCTCCGGAAGACAGTACCATGGTGAGCAAGCTGAATTCACATGGCGTCATTATTAACGCTGCGCCGAAAGAAGAGGGCAGCATGCTGATGTCAACGTTGCTGTCTTGGTTCCCGATGCTCTTATTGATTGGTGTTTGGATCTTTTTCATGCGCCAAATGCAGGGTGGCGGCGGAAAAGCGATGGGCTTTGGAAAATCCAAAGCAAAATTGCTGACGGAAAAACATGGCCGTGTGACTTTTGAAGATGTTGCCGGAATTGAAGAAGCCAAAGAAGAGCTTGAAGAAGTTGTAGATTTCCTAAGAAATCCGCAAAAGTACCAGCGTCTTGGTGGAAAAATTCCAAAAGGTGTTCTTCTGATTGGCCCTCCTGGTACCGGTAAAACACTTCTTGCGCGGTCTGTGGCGGGTGAAGCAAACGTTCCTTTCTTTACGATTTCCGGTTCGGATTTTGTCGAAATGTTTGTTGGTGTCGGTGCTAGCCGTGTTCGGGATATGTTTGAACAGGGTAAAAAGAATGCACCTTGTATCATCTTTATTGACGAAATTGATGCGGTTGGACGACATCGTGGCGCAGGTCTTGGCGGTGGTAACGATGAACGTGAACAGACATTGAACCAGATGCTGGTTGAGATGGACGGCTTTGAGACGAACGAAGGCGTTATCCTTTTGGCCGCAACCAACCGTCCGGACGTACTTGATCCTGCATTATTGCGTCCTGGTCGTTTCGACCGTCAGGTCGTTGTGCCTAATCCCGATATTATTGGCCGTGAGAAGATACTGAAAGTTCACATGCGTAAAGTGCCTCTGGCACAGGATGTGGACCCTCGGACAATCGCGCGCGGTACGCCTGGATTTTCTGGCGCTGACCTTGCCAATTTGGTAAATGAAGCCGCTTTATTGGCCGCCCGTAAATCGCGACGGCTTGTAACTCAGCAAGAGTTCGAAGAAGCCAAAGATAAAGTCATGATGGGTGCTGAACGCCGGTCGATGGTGATGTCGGAGGAAGAAAAAGAACTTACTGCTTATCATGAAGGCGGCCATGCTCTAGTTGGTATGCACATGAAAGCATCAGACCCTGTTCATAAGGCGACGATCATTCCGCGCGGTCGTGCATTAGGCATGGTTATGCGGTTGCCAGAAAAGGACAGTTATTCGCTGCGTCGGGATCAATGTTTGGCTCATTTGGGTGTAGCCATGGGCGGCCGTGTCGCCGAAGAAATGATTTTTGGGCATGATGCCGTGACAACAGGTGCTTCTGGCGACATTAAAATGGCAACTGATATGGCACGCAGAATGGTTACTGAATGGGGCCTTTCTGACAAACTTGGCCCGTTGTTGTATGGTGCCAATCAGGAAGAGGTCTTTTTGGGTCATTCCGTCACACAGCAAAAGAATATTTCGGATGCAACAGCAGAAGTGATCGATTCAGAAGTGCGTCGTTTTGTCGAAGAGGGTGAAGCGACCGCTCGTAAAATTCTGACGGAGAATATTGAACAATTACACCGCGTCGCCAAAGGTCTTTTGGAATACGAAACGTTGAGTGGTGATGAGATCAAAATCTTGATGGAAGGGGGCGATATTGATCGTCCTGAAGATATCGAGACACCTGTCGACAATGGACCAAGCTCCACGGTCCCGGAAGCCGATGGCCACAAGAAGTCAGGCGGTTCAGCAGGCGGTATGGAACCGGAACCTCAACCTGGTTCGTAAGGAAAAAGGTTGATGACGGATTATAAAAAAGGCTCCGCTTTACCGCGGGGCCTTTCTTCTGCAACGACGCTTTATCTCGGGTCGGTTAAGGATCAGATTGATCAATTTCATATGATTATTCGAGAGCCTTCCGGCATTCTGCATTGGTTCGATGTTCGCCGGCCGGAGTTGCTAAATTGGTGCATTGGTGAAAATGACGTTCTTTCAACAGATATCAAGCATCAAGTTGCGTCGTTAGATCAAGCCACCGGTCGCCAATCGAAGAGCGTGCGCCCAAAAATTATGGGAATTTTGAATGTAACGCCTGATAGCTTTTCAGACGGCGGGCGGCATTTTAACGCAAGCGTTGCCATCGAACGGGCCAAGGAGTTGGTTACAGAAGGAGTTGATATCCTCGACATCGGCGGAGAGAGTACCCGTCCTGGGGCCAACCTGGTAAGCATTGAGGAAGAAATTGACCGGGTTATCCCGGTAATTGAAGGTTGCAAGGCTTTGAATGTCGAGATTTCGATAGATACGCGCAAAGAGCCTGTCATGAAAGCTGCAGTAGCTGCAGGGGCGACAATGATAAATGATGTTTCTGCGCTTGAGTTTGATGAGAACAGTTTGAATTTTCTGGCCTCTAATACGCTGCCGGTTTGCTTGATGCATAGTTCTGCTGACCCAAAAATTATGCAGATCAATCCTGAATATAAACATGTTTTGCTGGATGTGATCGATTACCTCAAACGTCGAATAGAATGTTGTGAAGAACAGGGTGTTGACCGCAATCGGATCGTGGTTGATCCGGGTATCGGTTTTGGCAAGACGATGGATCATAATCTTACTTTGTTAAAAGGGCTGCCATTTCTACGATCTTTGGGATGCCGTATTCTTCTTGGCGCTTCCCGAAAATCCTTTATCGGACGAATAAGTTCTGAAAACAGATCCGAGAACCGTATTGGAGGATCAATAGCTGCCGCTCTTTATGGCGCACAAGCTGGTGCAGATATTCTTCGTGTTCACGATGTTCACGAGACAAGACAAGCCGTTAAAATATGGCAATCCATTGATCGTGCCTCTTTTTAGACATGTTTTAAGGGTTTGGTGCTATGTTGTCGGCGAGTTTACGTTGATTATTAGAGTGATTAAATGACACGAAAATATTTTGGAACTGATGGAATCCGCGGAACTGCTAATCAGGAGCCGATGACAGCTGAAATTGCTCTCAAGGTGGGTAAGTCAGCCGGCAAAAAATTTGCGGGACGCGGTAACTTTCGGCACCGTGTTGTAATCGGTAAAGATACGCGATTATCGGGTTATATGGTTGAACCTGCACTAACAGCGGGTTTTACGTCAGTAGGAATGGACGTTGTCCTTGTCGGACCATTGCCTACTCCTGCGATCGCCATGCTCACAAGATCGTTGCGCGCGGATCTCGGTGTTATGATTTCGGCATCTCATAATTCATTTGAAGACAACGGCATAAAGCTGTTTGGTCCGGACGGGTATAAATTGTCCGATGAAGTTGAGAAAAGCATCGAAGCGGATATTATTGATGACAGCAATCTTGTTTTAGCGGAACCAAAACTATTAGGTCGCGCCCAACGTCTGGACGACGCGCCAGGGCGATATATCGAATTCGCCAAGAGTAGTTTTCCGCGTCGTCAACTTTTGAAAGGCCTCAAGATTGTCGTCGATTGTGCCAATGGTGCTGCTTATAAGGTAGCACCGACTGTTCTTTGGGAACTGGAAGCTGATGTTATTTCCATGGGCGTTTCACCGAACGGTTTCAATATTAATGAAGATTGTGGATCGACGTCGACAGCTGCCATGTGCGCGCGCGTCGTGGAAGAAGGTGCGGATCTCGGGATAGCTCTCGATGGCGACGCAGACCGCCTTTTGATATGCGATGAAAAAGGACGGTTGATTGATGGAGATCAATTGATGGCCCTGATAGCGAAAACCTGGCAACAGCGCGAGCAATTGCGTGGCGGTGGTATTGTTTCCACTGTGATGTCTAATATGGGACTTGAGAAGTTTCTGGAAGATATTGGCCTTACACTGGCACGCACGGCGGTAGGTGATCGATATGTTGTCGAACATATGAGGCGGCATGATTTCAATGTCGGTGGGGAGCAATCAGGACATATCGTTCTCAATGATTATAGTACGACCGGCGATGGCTTGATTGCGGCATTGCAGATTCTTTCGGTGATTGTTGATGAGAAAAAGCCCGTAAGTGAAATATGTCATAACTTCGAGCCTTATCCGCAGATCTTGAAAAATGTACGCTTTAAGAAAGGCGACCCTCTGGCCGCGGACGCTGTTAAAAAAGCGATAAAAGATGGCGAAATTCGGCTTGGTGATAACGGTCGCTTGCTAATTCGGAAATCGGGAACCGAACCGTTAATCCGGGTTATGGGTGAGGGAATAAATGACGATTTAGTTAATGAGATCGTCGATAATATTGTGAATGAAGTAACGGCTTCGGTCGAATAAAAAAATACAGGGGGAGTCCATGCAAGGACGGGTTTTGATCATCGCTGGGTCCGATTCCGGCGGTGGTGCGGGTATTCAAGCTGACATAAAAACGGTGACTGCGCTCAACGGTTTTGCCGCGACGGCAATTACTGCGCTAACAGCTCAAAATACTTTGGGTGTTCAATCTATTGAGGAGGTTTCTGCGCAGTTCGTAGTTGAACAGATCCGAGTTGTTCTTGACGATATCGGTGCAGACGCCATAAAAATAGGGATGTTACATCGCCGTGAGATAGTTGAGGCAGTCGCCGATTATTTGGATGCCGAGAAAAATCTACCGCCGGTCATTCTGGATCCAGTAATGATCGCGAAAGGCGGCGCAGCTTTGGTCGCCGGCGATGCAAGTGAGACCATTAAATCACGATTAATCACGGCTCACACGCATATTCTTACGCCAAATATTCCGGAAGCTGAGCAGCTTACCGGTATGAAAATCGAGAGTTTGTCGGATATGGAGAAAGCCGGCCGTCAATTGTTGGAAATGGGACCAATAGCTGTCTTGATGAAAGGCGGTCATCGAGAAGGCGAGTATGTGGTGGATTTACTGGTTTCACCGGAAGGCGTACAAAGTTTTTCTCAAGAACGGTTTGACACGCTTCATACTCATGGAACCGGTTGCACACTCTCTTCTGCGATCGCAACTGGAGTAGCGCAAGGCTTTCCTATAAAAAAAGCGGTTGGACGAGCGCTCAGATATGTCCATACGGCAATTGAACAGGCCCCGGGTATCGGCGGCGGGCATGGTCCGCTCGACCATGCCCACAACGTAATGCCTTTTGATTAAGCCCTATAATCTCCCTAAGACATCAATCAATTTGTCGATTTCACTTTCTGAATTATAGTAGTGAAATGATGACCGTATCAGCGTATCTATGCCCCGCTTGTCTAAATCAAATCGAGTGCTGCTTATATCAGTAATTGATACGTTGATTTTATTATCGGTCAAATGCGCCTTGACCGCTTCGCCGGTATGGTCCTTATGCTCAAAAGTGACAATACCCCCTTTTTCAGCACCAATATCCTGAACAGTGATGCCGGGAATTTGCGAAAGCGCAGTTCTTGCAGTCGCCGCCAAGTCTCGCAAGCGCGCTGAGGCCGCATCTATGCCGATTTCTTTTAAATAGTCGATTGCTGTTCCGAGCCCAATTACGCCGGCAGTATTGAATTCCCAATTTTCAAATCTTCGGGCACTTGAGTCCATTTCGTAAGATGTGAGCTCAGTCCATCTGGCACTATGCATGTCCAGAAACGGTGGATCCAGTTCGTCCATAAATCCTTTGCGGACATAGAGGAAACCAGTGCCTCTTGGGCCTCGAATATATTTTCGGCCCGTTGCGGAAAGCATATCGCAACCGATAGCTTCAACATCTATGGGAATTTGCCCGACAGCCTGGCAGGCATCCAGTAAGTAGGGAATACCGTGACGCTTGGCGACAGCTCCAATATCAGCAGCCGGATTGATAAGGCCGCCATTAGTGGGAATCTGCGTTACGGATATCAATTTAACTTTGTCGTCGATCATGGATTCCAGTGCGGCTACATCCATTTGACCGCTGTCATCGCTGGGAACAAAATCAATGACAACCCCTTTACGTTCTGCCATTTGTAAATACGCAATGACATTAGCCGCATATTCCGCCTCAGCGGTCAAAATGCGATCCCCTGCCTGAAAACGAATGCCATAAAAAGCCATTTGCCAAGCGACAGTCGCATTTTCGACGAGCGCTATTTCAGAACGATTACAATTGATGAGTTCTGCAATGGCATCGTAAGTACGTTCAAAAGCAGGTTTAGCGCGCGCCGCTGCTTCATAGCCTCCGATATTAAGTTCTAGGTCCAGATGATCTTTAACCGAGAGATACACGGGCAAGGACATTAGAGCGGCCCCCGCATTATTTAGATGAATGCGGTTTTGTATGCCCGGTGTTTCTTGCCGGATTTTATCGATATTGAGAGACATTGAATTTCGTCCTGATTAACTATGGCCAGAAACATTATGAGGAACATAAGCGTCATTGAGACGCGCAAGCTCATCGACATCCAGCGAAATATCGAGGGCCGCTATCGCCTCATCGAGTTGGTACATTTTGCTGGCACCGATAATAGGTGCCGTAATATTTGGGCTGTGATGAACCCAAGCCAGAGCAATTTGCGCATTTGACACACCCCGGGAAGTCGCAATCTCCGTTACGATATCAAGGACCTCGTAATCGGCGTCCTGACCGTATTTCAAGGCTTTGGCGATGCCGTCGGTTCGAGCCCGAACCGTCTCTCCTTCGTTGCCCTTTTTCTTGTTTCCGGTCAAAAAACCGCGGGCAAGGGGTGACCAGGGGATTACACCAATTCCTTGGTCTTCACAAAGCGGGAGCATTTCACGCTCTTCTTCCCGATAAACAAGATTGTATGCGTTCTGCATGGAGATGAACTTGGTCCAGCCATTTTTCTCAGAAATATTAAGGGCCTTCATAAATTGCCAAGCATGCATGGAGGACGCGCCGATATAACGAACTTTGCCGGCTTTAACGACGTCATGCAGGGCTTCGAGGGTTTCCTCAATTGGCGTGTCGTAATCCCATCGATGAATTTGGTATAAATCCACATAATCTGTGCCCAGACGTTTAAGAGAGCCGTCGATTGCCTGCATTATATGCTTGCGTGATAGGCCGCTATGCATCGGGTTGTCAGACATACCATAATAAACCTTAGTAGCAACCACGACCTCGTCTCGACGCGCAAAATCCTTTAAGGCGCGTCCCAGAATTTCTTCCGATGCGCCTAATGAATACATATTCGCTGTATCGAAAAAATTTACACCCTGTTCAAGTGCACGTTTGATAAAAGGACGACTTTCATCTTCTGGCAAGACCCATTCTCTCCAGTTTGGATCACCGTAGGTCATTGTCCCAAGACACAGTTCACTTATTTTCAGTCCGGAGTTTCCGAGTTGTTTGAGTTTCATTTTTATCTCCGTTTCAGGGCAGTGGATAGGGACAGTATCAGCCTGTCAGCATCTTGATCCGTATTGAAAAGATGGGGAGTGATCCGCAAAGAAGCGCCACGTACTGATATGTATATATTTTCTTCAAGCAGGGTTTCAAGCAGATTTGACGGAAGGCCATCTTTATGCCGGAGGCCGAGAAAATGTCCAGCACGATGTGTCTCAGGTATTGCTTGCAAATCCAGCTCTAGGCAACGCTCTGCGATAGCGTGAGTTCGTAGACGTAATGTTTCCTGAATATTCTCGACACCCCATTCTAACAATTGTTCCAGAGCCGCAATAGCCATGGGCATTAGCGAGAAATTCGCGCGCTCTCCCATGTCAAACCTGAGGGCGCCTTCCTGATAATCAGCCCGATAATCAACCAGACCAGAAAAATCTTCAGAACCACCCCGATTGAGCCAATTATATTCTATGGGCTCACCAGATTGGTATTCGGGCGCGACATACATAAAACCAAGGCTATAGGGGCCGAGCATCCATTTATATCCAGCCGCGATCATGAAATCGGGTTGAATTTTTGCGACATCAAAAGGCAACGCACCAATTGACTGGGTGATATCCAAAACCAGCTTGGCCCCATGTTTCCGTAATTTTCTACCAATTGCCTCCAGGTCCAGCAGTGATCCATCAGTCCAGTGAATATGACCAAGGGCGGCAAGGGCTGTATCATCGTCTATGGCGGCCAGGACTGCTGTCGTCCAGTCGTAATCAGCCGGCGTATTTATGGTGACGATCTCTGCGCCGGTACGCGCGCTAAGCTCCTGCCAGCAATAGACATTTGAAGGAAACTGATCTTGTAGGATCAGTATTTTTTGACCCGTTGACGCAGACATATTTTTGGCGGCAATGGCTAGACCATAAGAAGC